>JBNMLR010000142.1:0-5891 GCA_050874945.1 Butyribacter sp.
CCTGATTGTTTAAAAGATTATAACGGTTATCCTTGTCTACACTGCCACCGTCATATCCTTTTTCAAGCTCGTCCATCTGCTCTACACCAGCCGAAAAGAATATATTGCACTTTGCACCCTCTTTTATCTGCGTCATAAGTGTTCCCGAACTGTCATAATTTGTGTGGAAGTTTATATCCGGATGTTCTTTGTTATACTCTTTGCAAAGTTCGTCCATAACACCGTTAAGGCTCTTTGCCGCAAATATTGTTATATCCGTTTTTTTGCTGTCCTCATTCTTCTTTCCGCAGCCTGCGAGCATCCCTGTAACAAGTGCCGCCATAACACAGCATACGCTTACCTTTTTAAGTATCTTCTTTCCATTAAACATAAAAAATGTCCTCCTGTAATCAATTTACACTCTCTCCAGCATAACACTTATATTTCCACCACACACCATCCCCTCTTTTTCGGCATCATCAGTATTCATGCTTACTTCCATTATCTCAGGCTTGCCTATAAAATATTTATTTGCAAAATCGTCTTTCTGACAAATTTCTCCATTTTTATTTTCATCATTATCTGATGCGTTTTCCTGCATTTGTCCTGCAAAGCCGTTAAAAATGTGCCTGCATTTTGTGATGACTTCCGCCTCAGCACAGCCTCCTCCGATAGTTCCTATAATTCGGTTGTCAGAGGTGACTATCATCTGAGTTCCGACATTTCTCGGAGCACTTCCGCTTTTTCTTATAATAGTGCATAAAATCCTCTGTTCATCAGATGGTTTTGCGAGTTCCTCAATGATATTATCATCAACAGAGCCGTTATTGCAATGTTTATTTTTGCACTGTACTATCTCACTCATAACTGACAATGCTATCTCCTGCGGTGTAGCCGCGCCTATCGAAAGACCTATCGGTGAGTGAAGTTCGTTTATCCTTTCAATCTCAATACCATGTTCCTTAAGGTCTTTTCTTACCATTACCGCCCTTCTCTTTGAGCCCATCATCCCTACATAAGCATATGGCATCTTAAAAATCTCAAAAAGGCACTGCTCGTCAAATCTGTGTCCTCTTGTCATGCACACAAAATAGTTATCACGGTTTTGGTCTATAGTTTTTAGTGCATTTACATAATCGTCACATATGACATTTTCTATTCCAAGACTGCGTATTTTCTGAGCAAATACAGGTCTGTCCTCTATCACGGTAATGTCAAAATCCATAAGCCCAGCCATCTGCACAAGTGCTTCTGCCACATGACCACCGCCGCATATCACAAGATTAGGTCTGCCAGTGATGTTTTGGATAAATAATGTGTTATCCTCTATTTTTACAAGGCTGTTGCCATCGTTACTGCCGTTTCCATCAATACCGCATGAAATCTCACACAATTTTTTTATTATATCATGGGTAAAATAATCACCATGACTTACCCTTATTCTACCATCTGTAATGTAGGCTTTCTGTCCTGCTGCCACACCTGATACAACTGTAGCAATAAATGACTTTTCGGCTCTGTCCCTGTCTTTTATGCTTAAATACATATCGGCTTCAAGCATTCTTACCTCGTCATCCTCTTTTATCACACCGCCACTTATGACTACGGCAAACACACCCTCTTTTGGCATGATACATTCGCCCATACGCTCATATATCTTACAGTGCGAATGACACTCCTTGCCTATCTGCGTCATTTCAAGAACGGCATCACCTATCTTAAATCGTGTTCCGAGCGGCAGATTTTTAAAATCAAATCCTGAGATTATCAGATTTTCCCCAAATGCACCGTTTTCTATTTCGGCACCTTTTTTCCTGAACTCCTCTATCTTTTCATATGACAAAAGGCTCACCTGTCTGTGCCATCTTCCTGCGTGTGCATCGCCCTCCAGACCATAATTCCTGATAAGTTTAACTTCGGAAACCTGAGTTTTTTCAGTTCCACGCTGTCTGCTTATGTTTATTGCGATAAGTTTTCCCAAACTTTCTAACCTCCTATCATATTCATGGTTTTGGTTTCTTTTTCACATAAATTATCTTCAAAATGATGGGATTTCGGCTTTTCATATACAGCCTCTCTCATGATTTCGGTAAGTTTATCTTTTCCCATGCCGAGTGCTCCTGATAAATCTATAATCCTATTATCGGCAAGACACGGCTTTAATCCTGCATCTGATGTTATCCTTATACGGTTGCATTTGTCACAGAATTTCCCGTGAACAGCCTGAATAAGACCTACCCGCACACCCAGTTTTCTAAAAGCATAATACTCTGCCGGCCCGTTTTCGTCATGTCTTTTTGATACACCGCGTACTTTTCCATATTTTTTTTCAAGTCTTTCAATAACTGCCTTTCTCGGAATAATATCATTTTTTTCTCCTATTCCGACAGGCATCAGCTCTATAAATCTTATATCAATATTTTTGTCATTTGCAAACTCTGTCATTTTCAGCACATCAGCTTCACTTCTTAGAACTGTATTTATCTTAAGTTTAATCCCGCTGTTCACGGCTGCATCTATCCCATCAATGACTTTATTAAGACAGTCCCGCCCCGTGATTTTCCTAAATTCATCAAAATCCACGGTATCAAGGCTTACATTTATGCTGTCTGTCCCTGCCGCTTTTAATAAATCTGCCTTTTCACTTAAAAGAACACCATTTGTGGTAATTCCGATAAAATTTACTCCATTTATCCTTTTCATTTTTGCGATAAGTTTTTCAATATGCGGATAGATAAGCGGCTCACCACCTGTCAGCCTGAAGTTTGTTATCCCAAGACAGACAGCACTCTCGACACACTTTAATACGGTATCCACAGAGAGATAATGTATATCGGAAATCGTTCCCTCTGGCATACAATATGTGCACCTGAGATTACAGTTGTCCGTCAGCGAAATCCTCATATAATCAATCTTTCTTCCATAACCGTCCGTCATACTTTTCACCACCCCTGTACGATTTTAACATTACCACCCTTTTCCAAAACCGCAGTTTGGAAAGGTGCACACATCACAGTTTAAGCAAAATCCACCCTCACCTAGTGATGCCAGTTCGTCTGATGTTATCATATCGTTTGCAAGAAGTCTCGGCAGGACTAAATCAAAGATGGTTCTTTTATTATACATGGCACACCCCGGAAGTCCGCATATCGGTATTACCCTGTCATCTTTTTTATAGTACGACAGCAGAAACATAGCACCGGGCAGGACAGGCGAACCGTATGATACTATGTCCGCTCCCGTATTCTTTATGGCAAGCGGTGTTTTATCGTCGGGGTCAACACTCATGCCACCCGTACAAAATATTATGTCAACGCCTGCATTGACGGCATCAAGGCATCCCTTAGTTATCTTTTTATCATCATCATTAAAAGTCTGATGAAATACCATCTCTACACCAAATTCATTTATCTTTTTTTCGATAACAGGTGTAAATCCGTCCTTTATCCTGCCATAGAACACCTCGTTGCCCGTCGTGATAACAGCCGCTTTTTTCACCGTAAACGGAAGTATTTTTAATATCGGAGCATCCGAACATATCCGAGAAGCTTTTTCCATTTTTTGTTTCTTTATAACAAGAGGTATTATCCTTGTTCCTGCAAGTTTGTCACCTTTTTTTACAATGGGATTTCCATGTCTTGTCGCTATCATAAGCTCACCGAAAGAATTGACTTTCTTCAATCTTTCTCTGTCGACTTTAAGGAGTCCGTCACTGTCTGCGATAACTTCTATTTTTCCCTCTTTCACCTCGGACGGATGCATATTTTCCCCTGCCGTCATACGGTAAAGTATCTCCGCCGCATCATTTTCATGCATCATCGTCTCATCATTTTCCCATATGTAAATCATATCTTTACCGACGCTTAAAAGCACCGGTATATCTTCTTCTGTTATAATATGTCCCTTGCGGAATACGGCATCCTTTTTCACACCCGGAATTATCTGTGTTATGTCATGGCACAACACCTGTCCGACCGCCTCAGTTGTTTTTACAAGTTTCATTTGTTTCACCTCCGCACTCGCCGTCATATCCAAGCAGAATGTCAAGCCCGTGTTCTATATTTCCAATAAGAAACTCCATACTCTCCGATACCGCCTTGACACTTCCCGGAAGATTTATTATAAGTGTCCTGTTTCTTATCACGGACGCTCCTCTTGAAAGGATTGCCCTTTTTGTAAACTGCATACTGTAAGCACGAAGTCCCTCTGCTATCCCCGGTGCATTTTTTTCTGCCACACTAAGCGTCACTTCCGGAGTTATATCCCTTTTAGAAAAGCCTGTACCACCCGTCGTGAGCACAAGATTACATTTTACCTCATCACAAAGTCTTATAAGCTCACTCTTAAGCATCTGCTCATCATCAGGCAGCAGTTTATATGATACGACCTCGTACTTATCTTTTGGGAGAAGTTCTTCTATTTTTGGTCCGCTCATATCCTCCCTAAGTCCCTCTGAGCCTTTATCACTCAATGTGATTATACCTACACTATACAACATAAGATTATCTCACCTCGTCTGATATTAATCGTTGTTATCGTTCACATCTGTATTGTGGTCTGCAACATCATCTGTATTGCGTTTTGCAACATAATGCCCGCTTTTTCCGCCTGCTTTTTCAAGCAGATGGATATTTTTTATCTCCATTGAACGGCAGACCGCCTTGCACATATCATATATAGTCAAAAGTGCCGTGCTCACACCTGTAAGAGCCTCCATCTCAACACCAGTTTTTCCGACACAAGCCGTTGTGCATACTGCCGTTATTGTCTTATTATCTTTATCAAGTTCAAAATCCACATCGCATTTTGTCATGGAAATGGGGTGACAGAGTGGGATAAGCATTGAATTATTTTTTGCCCCCATTATCCCTGCAATGCGTGCTATCCCAAGCACATCCCCTTTTTTTGCAGTCCCATTTGCCACTGCATTAAACGCCTCCTCATTCATTTTTATCTCACCACAGGCTCTTGCTACACGGTATGTGTCCTCTTTTTCGTGAACATCTACCATATGTGCCTCTCCTGCTTCATTAAAATGTGTAAGTTCTTTCTTATCCATTTTTGTCCTCATTATTATTCTTATCGCTCATTTGCAAAATGAATTACAGACAGAGCTGTTTGCATAAATGACTCCATTTGCTAATTCATAGCCGACACATAGCTGCATACCGCTTCAAGCACACTGCCGCCTATACTTCTCGATTTGTCCGATATTGTAAAGCAGTTTTTTAACTCGCCCTCTCTCGGATCTATATCCGCTATCTTAAATCCCTTTGTCACTTCAAAGCCGTCTCTGATAAGACCTCTGATAATGCCTGATATTGTTGCATTTACAGATACATACTCTCCCTGAAATCCTGACTCGGAAGTATTATTATCATATTTCTCATATATTCTTGCTATCTCATCGCCCTTATTTACAACATCACCTATATGACGGATATTTTTTATAAAACCATAAGCCGCCGCATGAATGACACGCTCGCTCGTATATCCGCCTATATTTCCCGGTATTCCTGTATTTGCAAGAGCCTGTCCTTTCTCTATTATCCTTGCGAGATTGTGACCTCTCATAGTCTCCACGACTATGTCAACATCCTCACCAGCCGTAAATCCGGGACCTATTCCTATAACGAGCGGTGCCATGTCTATAAAAGTTCCAAGATTTTTCTTTGCAATTATCGCATCTACCACAATGTCAGGTCGTAATTTTGCAATCGACTCTCCGCTAGGGTCAATAATAACAGGCACAAAACCTTTTTCAATAACCTTATCCATCTCATCTAATGATGTTATAAGTTTTGCCGTAACTCCCTCTATTGTTATCTCATTCTCATAGACCGCCTCGCAGAACGAAACCTGTCTCCGTATTGCCGCAGGCTTTTTAGTCTCAAGTGCCAGAACTTTAAAGC
>JBNMLR010000143.1:0-5881 GCA_050874945.1 Butyribacter sp.
ATCATAACAATGGCAGAGATTGCTGATAACATTAGTAGAAATAGTGTTGGAATTACAATGATAGTTGCAAATATGTGTGCATTTTTGTTATATTTTTCAATGAAGAGTCCTGATTATTATCTTGACATAAGAACAGGAAGATTTAATCTTAACGGTTTTATGGAAGTGCTTAGGGAAAAAATTGATTACAATGAAAGCGTGTCATGTTTTCTTATAAGAGTTCAGAATTATCATGCAATATGCAGGATATACGATGAGGACAGCTTACAGGAGGTTCAGAGACAGATTGCTGAAATCCTGTATTATAAAGCTGAGGATAAAAACATATATCATATAGGTGCGGCAACCTTTGCGGTATTTGTTGACAGCACGGAGGCGGCTAAGAGCCTGTATGAAAAAGTGGTTAAGGTAATGCCGCATCAGTGGAACATCAAGAGAGAGGCGTTATCACATGAGTATAGTTATTATTATGTGACATATCCGGAGGATTCAGATGATGCCGAAGATATAATTCAGCGTATCCACTATGCGAGGTCAGATCACAAAGGGCATCACAAGCCAAATGAACTTATACACCTTAGAAAAGAGGCTCTTGAGGAAGCAAGAAGATTTAAGGAAGTTGCCCACAGGATTGAGGAGGCTATACAGGACAATTCTTTAGAGTTAAATTTCCAGCCGATATATTCATTTGAAAAGAACAGGATTACATCACTCGAAGTTTTGTCGAGATTAAAAGATGGAAAACATAATTACATAAACCCTGAGTATTTTATTCATGTGGCAGAGATAAATCATACGATAATACAGTTAAGCAGGCAGATGTTTGAAAAAACCTGTCGTTTTGCAGTTGACAACAATATATTTGACAGGGGAATAAATGATATGAACATCAATATTTCACCAATTCAATGTCAGGATAAGCATCTGGTTAAAGATTTAAAAAAGATTGCCACAAAATATGGTATTCCATTCGAGAGATTTCATTTTGAGATAACGGAGAGCAGGCTCACTGACGAAAAAGCCGTAATTAAAACACTTACGGAGCTTAAGGAAAACGGAGCCAAGATAGCACTCGATGATTTCGGAACAGGTTATTCAAATATTGCGAGCATAATGCTCATGCCGATTGATTTTGTCAAGATAGATAAGAGTCTTTTGTGGTCATATGCAAGCGGTGACAATGAATTTTTGAATGAACTTATGCCAATGATAAGAGGAGAGGGCAAAAAGATAATTGCAGAAGGTATAGAAACGGAGGAGCACATTGAGATACTTAGAAGAATGGGCGGAGATTTTCTTCAGGGATATTATTATTCAAAACCACTAAATGAAGAAAACTTTATCAGATTTTTGGACGCCCGCAATAATGGTGCAGTATCATGAACAAAAAATAAATTTAGGAGGCTTTAGATGGCTAAGAGTATTAAGAGTTTAGATGAAGTAAAAATACCTGAAACTTATGAGTTGGTAAATGGAGAGTATGTAAAAGAAGTTGACAGCTTTATGCTCACACTTAAGCATAAATTGAGTGGTGCGAGAGTTCTTATATTCAGCAATGAGGACGACAATAAAGTATTTGACATAGCATTCCGCACACCGCCAAAGGATGCGACCGGAGTGCCGCATATCATAGAGCACACGGTATTGTGCGGTTCGGAGAAATATCCTGCAAAAGATCCGTTTGTGGAACTCGTAAAAGGTTCATTAAACACATATCTTAATGCGACAACATATCCTGACAAGACTATGTACCCTGTTGCAAGCTACAATGATAAAGATTTCGCAAATCTTATGAGTGTTTACATGGATGCGGTTTTTTATCCTAATATCTATAAGCATGAGGAAATCTTTAAGCAGGAGGGCTGGCACTATGAGCTTGAGAGCAAAGATGCACCGCTTACCTACAACGGCGTTGTCTACAATGAAATGAAAGGTGCTTATTCCTCAGAGGAGAGTGTTTTAGAGAGATTTACGATGAACAGCCTTTTCCCTGACAACACTTATGCACATGAGTCAGGCGGGGACCCTAAAAACATTCCTGACCTTACTTATGAGGATTATCTTGATTTCCACAGGAAATATTATCACCCTGTAAACAGTTATATCTGTATTTATGGCGATGTTGATATAGAGGAAAGACTTAACTGGATGGATGAAAATTACCTTAAGAATTTCCCTGCAATAGAGATTGACTCGCATATCGAGCCACAGAAACCTTTTGATGAAATGAAAGTTCTTTCAACAGAATATGCGGTCGCAACAGATGCGGACTGCTCAGAAAAGACATATTATTCATTCTGCACGGCAATGGATGTGACACTCGACCAGGAAAAATGCAGGGCATTTGAACTTATCTCATATGTACTTCTCGAAATGCCGGGTGCACCGCTTAAACAGGCAATTCTCGATGCAGGTATCGGAACGGACATTGATGCTGATTTCTGCGATATTTTAAGACAGAGTATGTTCAGTATTACGACGAAAAATGCAAAGCCGGGACTCGGGGACAAATTTTATGAATTAATCGTGTCAACGCTTAAAGAAATCGTCAAAGAGGGAATTGACAGAAAAGACCTTGAAGCTGCAATAAACAGCACGGAATTCAGAGAGAGGGAAGCTGATTTCGGAGGATTTCCAAAGGGACTTCTCTATGTATTAAAGACATTTAAGACTTGGCTTTATGATGACACCCTGCCATATGACGGACTTATATATGAAGATGTATATAAAAATCTCAGAGAGAAACTTGGAACAGATTATTATGAGAAACTTATCGAGGAGTATATATTAGACAATCCTCATGCAGTTCTTGTCGAAATGAATCCAAAGCCGGGACTTGCGGTAGAAAATGAGAAGGCACTTGCAAAAAAACTTGAAGATTACAAGGCTTCACTTACAGATGAGGAATTAGACGAACTTGTTGCACAGACAAAGGCTCTAAAAACATATCAGGAGGAGCCGTCACCTAAAGAAGTGCTTGAAAAAATTCCGCTTCTTAAAAGAGAAGATATAAGAAAAAAAGTAAGACCGGTACACAACGAAGAAAAGCAGATATGCGGAGTAAAGACAATACACCACAATATACACACAAACGGAATCATATACCTCGATATGCTTTTTGATGTGAACAGTCTTTCAGAGTATGTACCGCAGATAAGTTTTCTAGCGACACTTCTCGGATATATGGACACGACAGAGCATACTTACAGAGAGTTTGACACGGAGACTAATTTCTATTCAGGCGGTATAGGCTCTGACTTAAATATTTACTCATTATATAACTCAGAGGAAGTTGACATTAAATTTGATGTAAAGACAAAGACGCTTGCAGGCAGGATAAAAGACACTGTAAGACTTATGGCAGAAATGATGTTTAAGACATTGTTCACTGATGAAAAGCATTTAAGAGAGGTTGTGGCTGAGACACGCTCAAGACTTAAAGTGCGTCTTATGTCGGCAGGACATCAGGCAGCGGTAAGTTACAGCATGGCAGGAATTACGGTAGACGGCTGGTACAACGACCAGTCAATGGGAATGGGTTACTATGATTATCTTGTAAAACTTGACGAAAACTTTGACGGGGAAAAAGAAAAACTCATCAAAGGCTGTGAAGAACTTGTAAAGGCAATGTTTAAAAAAGAAAATATGCTCATATCATGCACCTGCGATGATGAAGACTATGCTAAATTTGAAGACGCAATGAGCGGCTTTATCGGAGAACTTGATACTTTTGAAAAAGAAAATAATGCTGATGTATCCGCACTTGAAAAATACAGACCTGATGTGAAATACAGAAAAACAGCATTTTCAACACCGGCTGAAATACAGTATGCGGCAGTATCAGGTTCATACAAAGATGTTCCGGATGTAAATGACGGTGCGATGACAGTGATAAAACATCTCTTAAGCTACGGCTATCTCTGGAATGAAGTCAGAGTCAAAGGCGGAGCATACGGAGTAATGTGCAAATTTACAAGAGACGGCTCAGGAAGTTTTGTATCTTACAGAGACCCTAACCTCTCAGCAACTTACGATGTATATAAAAAAGCAGCGGATTACCTTGCAAATTATGAAGCAGACGAGAGAGAAGTCACAAAAACCATCATAGGAACAATAAGCGGATTAGACACACCGCTCACACCTGCAATGGACGGAAGACGCTCAATGAATATGTATCTCACAAAAACACCGCTAGAAGTATTGCAAAAAGAAAGAGACCAGGTGCTCGCCTGCACAAAAGAGGACATAAGAAAAACAGCGGACGCAGTGCGAAAAGTAGCAGACGCAGAAAATATCTGTGTAATCGGAAACGAGCAGCATATAAAAGATGAAGCAGATTTGTTTGATACAATAAAACCATTATCTTAAGGTTATATACGGAGGATTTACATGAAGAAATTCAAATCAGGTTTTGTGACCCTTATAGGCAGACCAAATGTCGGCAAGTCAACCCTTATGAACAGACTTATCGGTCAGAAAATAGCCATAACATCAAATAAACCGCAGACGACGAGAAATCGTATTCAGACTGTTTATACCGGGGAGGAGGGACAGATAATCTTCCTCGACACTCCCGGTATTCACAAGGCAAAAAATAAACTTGGCGAGTACATGGTATCAGTTGCCGAGCGTACATTAAAGGAAGTCGATGTTATATTATGGCTTGTTGAGCCTACAACCTTTATCGGTGCAGGCGAGAGACATATTGCCGAGCAGCTTAAAAATGTCGATACGCCCGTGGTTCTTGTCATCAACAAGATAGACACGGTTTCAAAAGCTGAGATACTCACTTTTATCTCAACTTATAAAGACCTGCTCGATTTTGATGACATTGTTCCGGTATCGGCACTTAAAGGTGAAAATACGGAAGACCTTATGAAGACTATATTCAGCCATCTTGAGGAGGGACCGTGCTATTACGATGAAGATACGATCACAGACCAGCCTGAGAGACAGATAGTTGCCGAGATGATAAGAGAGAAAGCACTTAGAAATCTAAGCGAGGAAGTACCGCATGGAATAGCTGTAGGAATTGACAGGATGAGAGAACGCAGAGGAAGCAATATCATAGATATAGACGCAACGATAGTCTGCGAGAGAAATTCCCACAAGGGTATAATAATTGGAAAACAGGGAAGTATGCTCAAAAAGATAGGCTCAGATGCGAGGAGAGATATTGAAAACCTGCTCGACTGTAAGGTTAATCTCAAGCTGTGGGTCAAGGTCAAGAAAGACTGGAGAGACAGTGATTTTCTTATGAAGAACTTTGGTTATGACAGTAAGGAGCTGGAGCAGTAAATAGGCATTACCAGATATGGAAATAAATGCAGGAATATAATCGTTTCATCATACAAATCATATTAGTATGCTGCAAGATGCAAAAGCGGATAGCAAAGCAGCAGTCCGTGGCACCGTAAAATTATGATATTAATACAATGGTGTCTGGTATCGTAGTCACAAAGGAGGCTTCTTTATATGAGTATGGAGATGATGGAACATGATGAGGATTTATGGACGAGATTTGTCAGTACGGGAAGTGTAGAGGATTATCTTAAGTACAGGACTGAGATAAGAAACAGCTTTGATGACAGTGAGATTGCTGATAAGGAAAGGGAAGATGGCAGAGACAGTTACATTTACAGGGATGATACTGACGGCATCACCGATGAAAGAATTCGATAAGAGGGTGGAGGTTCTTACAAAGGAGAGAGGTCGTATATCAGCGTTTGCAAGGGGTGCTAGGAGATTAAACAGCACCCTTTCGGCGTGTACGGTTCCTTTTACATTTGGAAAATTTACCTTTTATGAGGGAAGAAATGCTTACAATCTGGTGAGTGGAGATATAGAAACTTATTTTGAAGAGATTACGACAGATTATGAT
>JBNMLR010000144.1:0-5859 GCA_050874945.1 Butyribacter sp.
AGTATGGACAAGCTTTGATTGAAGTATTAGCAGAGGTACTTACAAAAGAATATGGAAAAAGTTTTTCAAAAAGAAATTTACAGTATTTTCGGAAATTTTATATTGCTTTTCCTGATGAGCAAATTGTGAACGCATGCGTTCACAATTTGAATTGGACACATTTCAGAAGTTTACTGCGTGTACCTGATGAGTCTGCAAGATTATGGTATATGAAAGAAGCAGCACAGGAAGGATGGAGTTCAAGAACATTGGATAGAAATATTAGTACACAATATTATTATAGATTAATGCAGTCACCAAAGAAAGATGCGGTTATTAATGAGATGCTGCAGAACAATGATGAAAATCAAAAGAATAAGTTTGAACTTTTAAAAAGTCCGATGGTTGCTGAATTTTTAGGATTTAAAAATGAAGATTCTTATATTGAAAGCGACTTGGAGTCAGCTATTTTAACGCATATTAGAGACTTTTTGATGGAGATGGGGAAAGGATTTGCTTTCGTTGCAAGACAACAACATATTGTGACTGAGACAGAGGACTATTTTATCGATCTTGTTTTTTATAATATTGAGTTGAAATGTTATGTACTTATTGATTTAAAAATGGGAAAAATCACCCATCAGGATGTTGGGCAGATTGATATGTATGTCCGTATGTATGATGAATTGAAATGTAAAAAAGGAGATAATCCCACACTTGGAATATTACTTTGTGCGGAAACAGATGAAGATATAGCAAGATATTCAGTATTGCATGATAATGACAGACTTTTTATGTCGAAATATCTTACATATCTGCCAACAAAAGAGCAATTAAAAACGGAGATAGAAAGACAAAAAGAGATATTTTATATGCAGCATCCCAGATTATAAAAATTCTTTGAACATATGTTTGACAATACTCTGCAAATATGATAAAATAAATAAAATTACATACATATTCGGGAGGGCAGTGTTATGGCAAAAGAAAGAATATCTGCAAAGCAGAAAGAAATATTAGACTTCATTAAATCAGAGATTATAAATAAGGGGTATCCGCCTGCGGTTCGTGAGATTTGTGAGGCAGTCAATCTTAAATCCACATCCTCAGTTCATTCTCATCTTGAGACACTGGAGAAAAACGGCTTTATCAGGAGAGACCCTACAAAGCCGAGAGCTATTGAGATTATCGACGACGATTTTAACCTTGTAAGGAGAGAACTCATAAATGTTCCTATTATAGGTTCAGTGGCAGCAGGAGAGCCTATCTTTGCTGAGCAGAATATAGAGGGTTATATGCCTGTACTGCCGGGTGATATGCCAAAGGGAGAAGCATTTATCTTAAATGTTCGTGGTGAGAGCATGATAAATGCAGGTATCTTTGATGGAGATAAGGTGCTTGTTCATAAGCAGAGTGTCGCAGAAAACGGTGAGCTTGTGGTGGCACTTGTAGATGATTCAGCTACGGTTAAGACATTTTATAAAGAGGACGGTCATTTCAGACTCCAGCCGGAAAATGATACTATGGAGCCTATCATCGTAGATAATGTCGATGTACTTGGAAAAGTAGTAGGTTTATTTAGAACATATCATTGATTTAACACTATTTTTGGAGAATTTATATGAATCGTATTAGAGATGACATAAAGCAGAGAAAGTTTCATAATCTGTATCTTCTTTATGGCAGTGAGGAATTACTCAAAAGAAATTACAGGGAAAATCTTAAGCATTTTATTCTGGAAAACAGTGATGAGATGAATTTTTCAAAATTTGAAAATAAAGGTATTGATTTGAGCGAGGTACAGTCTATCGCTGATACATTGCCGTTTTCCAGTGATTACAGGCTTATTGTCATTCAGGACAGCGGTCTTTTTAAAACATCCAATGATTTTGCGGGTTATCTTGAGCATATGCCTGACAGTACGATTATTATTTTTGTTGAAAAAGAGATAGACAAGAGAAACAAGTTATATAAATATGTAAACAAAAACGGAATAGCTGCTGAGATTAAACTTAAGGACGCACAGGAGACATTAAACTGGGCGGCGAGAAGATTAAAAGATGCCGGGAAAGTGTTCACCAGACAGACTATGGAGTATTTTTTGCAAAGAGTGGACAATAATCTTTACAATCTTTCAAATGAAATAGACAAGCTTGTTGCATATACAGGAGACAGGCAGGAAGTGACGATTGCCGATATTGACGAGATATGTCCTGCATTTTTGCAAAATCATATTTTCCAGATGGTGGATGCAGTCGGTGCGTCAGATGCAGATAAGGCTTTGAAATTGTATAATGAACTGATTGAGTTAAAAGAAGCACCATCTTATATTTTGTATATGCTTATAAGGCATTTTAATATACTTCTCCAGATAAGTTCGCTCGGAGGAGCAGCAAAGAACGAGATAGCATCAAAGGTTGGTATTTCACCTTATTTTGTCGGCAATTATCAGAGACAGGCAGCAGGCTTTAAAAGAGAACAGCTTAAAAATGCTTTAGAGAGCAGTCTTGATACGGAGCAGAAGTTTAAGACAGGTATATTAGATGACCAGATAGGTGTAGAGCTTCTGATAGTCGGACTTGTAAGCAGATAGTTTTCTGATTTTGTGATAATTGTGTGATAAAAAAGCATATCAGCTTGTTATTTTTGTGACTGTATGATAACATTATATCAATTACAAAGCAAAAACCAGGAGGAAGAACGATGTGGTGTCCAAAATGTAAAACTGAATACCGTGACGGTATAACAGTATGTGCAGATTGCGGTGAAAAACTTGTTGAAGGTACAGCGGATGACTTTGATGTAGTTGAGATCTGTGACCTGAAAGATGATGAAATGGCAGAAAATTTTATTGAGTATCTCGGATATTCAAAGATTGAAAATGCTAAGAAAATCGTAAGGGACGGTATTACGATAGTGACCGTGCCATCAAGATATGAAAAGCAGGTTGAAAAACTGTTTAAAGGTTTCCAGCTTGCATTAGAGGAAGACAAGGAAAAGCAGGAACAGGAGGCTTTAAAGAAAGCACAGGAAGAAGCATATGCGCAGCAGGACTCAGAAGATGTTTCAGTTGATGGAACGGAAAATGCCGATTCCGACCAGACAGAGGAGTCCTCTGATACGGATATGGAGAGTGCAATAGATACTGATACTCAGGCTGATGAAACAGAACAGAAATGGGATATAGACAGGGATGAGAGTGAAGATGATGAAAAACTCGTTGAGGAGGATGATCTTCACGATAATGTCATCACTGACGATGAGATAGAAGAAGATACGGCAGATATTTTATATACACCGTCAAAGGCATATGTAAAAAAAGAAGATGAGTATAAGGATGTTAAATTTTCAGGAATTACATTTATCATATTCGGTATTCTTGGTATAGCATATCTTACATTATGCAAACTTGATATTATCGCCATTGATTACAATATATTTGTATTTTGTGTCATAGCGGCATTATTTGTCGGCTTTGTCATTATGGGAGTTGTTTCGGTGGTTAAATCAAAGAAGATTAAGCTTCAGATTCCGGAAGAAAAAATCCTTACAGAAGAGTTAAATAAATGGCTTGAAGAAAATATCACTAAAGAGAGAGTGGAAAAGTGGATTGATGAGTCTGTTTCAGATGAGGAGAATGACCTTATAGTTACAGCACATATCAGATCAGTCCTTATAAAGAAATATCCGGACTTAAATGTTTCATTTATTGAAATGCTGACAGAAGAATTTTTCAATTCTCATTTTGTTGAGGATGCCGAGTAGATTAATATAGAAAAGAACAGGATTTAAAGTATATCATTATAAATCCTGTTCTTTTTAATTACAAAAGTTCTAATATTACAATTCTATGCCGTTTTCCTTAAGAAGTTCTCTTGCACTTTCGATGGAGTCAACACCTGTTTTGTTTTTGATAGGTGCAAATTCTTTATTTCTTTCAACCTCAAACGGAAGACAAGTATCAAGCATATGAATCATATCAAGGATAAGGGTTTCAAACTTATATCCGTTTGGAGATTCCGGTTTGATAAATTCACCGTTTTCATCCATATAAGGAATTTTTTTCTCTACGATGTGAAGTGGAAGTTCGTTATTGCATATTTCCTCAAGTTCAGGCTCGTGGAAGAGATAGTTGAGGATAACACCAAAATTATATGCCGGGTCACCGTTCTCGTCTTTTGTATTGCGAAGTTCTTCTGTCTGCTCATAGTATTCAACGATAGATGGTCGTCCGTCCTCAAGGCACATAACACCGACTTTTTCGTCAGGGTCAGCTTTTCTTACAACTTTTGCACCGACAGTGCATTTCTGGTCTATGGTGGCACCGATAAAGCATGGATCAGCAATACGCTGAAGAACATTATCAACGGCAAAAACATTGAGCCATTCAATATTTTCTTTGTGGATTATATCTACGATACCTGCGTTCTGCATAGATGAGAACCAGCCACCGTTTCCGTTAGGGGAAGTAGCAATCTTGTCCTTTGCTTCCATATATACTTTGCCTTCATAAGTTGCAGCTGGTGCCATATCCTGTTTGAAGAAATGGATATAATCAGGATTGTAGGTAAAGTAGTTTTGTTCTTTGAAAAATGAAGTTGTAGCTTCATGGTTTTTGTCGCTTGTCATAATAAAAAGATGAACCCATACACCGGCTTCGTCAACGACATCAAGAAGATTTCTGATAATCCGCTGGAAGATGTAGACCGGTTTTGTGATGCCTATATCATACATACCTTTAGGATTGTCCGAGCCAAGTCTTGTTCCCATGCCGCCTGCTAAAAGAACTGCACCGACCTTGCCTGCACGGATAGCTTCAAGACCAAGTGATTTGAAATGTTCTTTTGAAGCATTGCTCTCAGTGAGAGTCATAGCTTTTATAGGTGTTATAACTCCTCTTTTATCTTCGGCTTTGCCATTTATTACTTTGGCTGTAACTGAAAAATCAGTTTCTTCAATCTGCTTTAAGAGAGCCTCTTTTTGGGAGTCGTTTAATTCATCATAGTAGTCAAGAACGTGTTCCTGAGCATATTCCTTAAGTTTGTTTTTTGCGTTTTCAAAGTTCATAAAAATTTTTGTCCTTTCTCCGTAGTTTGATTATTTGTTCCAATTAACATTGTTACTGTTACCATTATACATAAAAACGGACAACTATGCAATTGACTTATGCTAAGTGACGGAATATAATTATAAGCAAAGCGATTGCGTTTATGAGCAGGCAGCGAAGCGGATTGCAAATGTCTGCTTTACTTCGGGAGGAAGAATTTAATGTTTGGCAGAAAGAAAAAGAAACAGAGTAAGGATATGACTTATTACTATTTAGATGCACTTAAGAATAAGCAGATTCCGGTATTGGTATTAGACCCAAAGTGGCATGAGTTATTTCCGGATTTTAGAAAAACTGATGAGATAAAAAGGCTTGAAAAACATCTTCTTGAGCTTATCAAGCAGCAGGGACAGTCCTCAAATGATTTAAAAGAATATGAGAAAGCCAAAAAAGTCGTTATGGAAAATATTGTAAACAATATGACGGACGGGCATGAACCTGATGCAGAGCTTAGATATAAAAAGCAGGATGCAAACCAGAAGATGATCGATGAGATAAATCAAAAGACGGCTGAAGCACAGCAGTTACAGAGACAGCTTCCGGCAGAAATACAGATTGCAAACAAAGAGCTGCTTATTGCCTGCATGGATGTATGCTATAAGGAACTTACGGAAAATACCGCCGTTATAGAGGAATTGGATGCGTGGATAAATGCTGCAAGAGAAGAACTTAAAAACAGGATTCTTGCAAAGCAGGACAGGGAAATGAGAAATACGGAACTGTATAAATATATGCACAATCTTCTCGGAACACAGATAGTAGAGGTTTTTGAT
>JBNMLR010000145.1:0-5855 GCA_050874945.1 Butyribacter sp.
GGTCACTCCAAGCTGCTTAGCTATCGCATTCATTGAACTTCTGACACGCCACGCACCTGTTCCGCATGAAAGCAGCATAAGTCCTGTTCTTCCTATTATCGATGCCTTTTCAGTAAGGCTTGCCTCTCCGATAGGTATCTTCCCCTCACTGCCTGCATAATCATGCCAATAAATCTCCATATGATTTGACGGAATAATATTATCTGACATAAAATCACTTCCTTAATCTTATTTGTAACCCTATCAAACTATCCTCTCAAAAAAAGCATTTTATCACTACTTATTTTTAGTTTCAAGACTTTTTGCTCATATACGATATACATATTCGTTATATAATATATACTTTTTACATATATCAATATTTTACTGTTTTCAAGATACGTATCAAATAATCATAGAAGTTTTATCTTTTAATGCTTATCCGCAAGACTTATATACATGACTTTATGCACACCGTCAGGTGCATTTTCAGACTCCACCTTAAATCCGCCGATTTTTTTCATCATCTGTGTCATGTTATTGCATTTATAGTTTCTAGTATCAAATCCTGAAAATCTCTTTTTAATGACATTGCCAAGTGTCGCAAGATTGACTCTCTCGCTGTCAAGTGACTCGATATACAAAGCTATGTATGAAGAAATCTCAGGAAGTCCGGGAATACTTATCTCTACTTCCTCAATCTCATCGTTCTCATCATCGTCAAGAACCCCGTCCTCATAAAATCCTGTTTCCGTCTCTTCGTTTTCAGGCTTTTCATGACCGGAATTTATTGATACATCCTCCTCGTTTTCATCAGGCTTTATAACTTCCTCCTCAGTCTGATAAATGAGATTTAATATCTTAAATTCGTCACAGGCTTTAGCAAGAGCCTCTTTTGTCTTTGACTCACCCATTCCGATAACAACTTTTCCGGACTCTTTAAGCCTGTAAACAAGTTTTGTAAAATCACTGTCACTCGATGCTATACAGAATATATCAATTCCATCTGAGTGAAGAAGATCCATGGCATCTATAGTAAGTGCCTGGTCTGCTATACTTTTTCCACTCGCATACGAAATCTGTAACACCGGCATAATGCCCTGTCTTGGCATGACAGGATACCATTTTTTGGTGTTTGGAGAATTTACCGAACCATACAGTCGAAACACTTTTATGTTTCCGTACTGTAATGCCTCCTGCTTTATGCTCTCGGCATATTTAGCCGAAATATTATCTCCATCAATCAATACTGCAACCTGTTTTTCCATTTTTCCTCAATCCCCTTTTTCAAAACTATTCTTTATTGAAATTTAGTCAGGCGGATATTCTAAGTCCGCCCTGCTGTCTGCTCATAACAATATTATCATTTAAATCTTATAATTTCTTTAACATTCCTGTTTTTTATTCTCCCGGTCTTACAACTTCCATGTTTTTCGGAAGAACAAGATTTAATACAATAGCCACTATAAATACCACAGCCACACAATTCTGTGCAAATACAGTCTGTATTATCTGTGGAAAAATCTTAAACAAATCCTCACACTGTGTAAAGCCAAGACCGACACTTAATGACAATGCCGCAATAACAATATTTCTCTGCGAAAATCCACAGTCACTTATCATCTGCAAACCACTTACGACTATAGTTCCAAACATCATTATCGTACATCCTCCGAGAACAGCCTCCGGAAGTGTGGCAAGCACCGCACCGAAAAACGGAAAGATACCCGCAAGTATCATTATCACCGCACCTGTTGCTATCGCAAATCTGTTTACAACTTTTGTCATGGCAACAAGTCCGACATTCTGGCTGAATGATGTGATAGGCATACATCCAAACAGCGAAGAAATCGAGCTTACAAAACCGTCACAGGCAAGTGAGCCTGATGTTTCTTTTTCCGTTGCAAATCTGCCAAGTCCTGATGATGCAAGTGCAGATGTGTCACCTATCGTCTCAGTTGCCGAAACTAGAAAGATAAGTGCCACCGACACGATGGCATCTGCACGAAACTCCATCTTAAACGGCATTATATGTGGAACTGCGATTATCTGTGTATCTTTAAGTGAGGAAAAATCAACCATTCCCATACATATTGCAACGATATAACCTACGACAAGACCAAATAGTACCGAGAGCTGTCTGTAGTGTGATTTTACGAGAATGTGAAATAATATGCAGCATAAAAGCGTAACTGTTCCAAGAATCCAGTTCTGCATTGAACCAAAATCCTCACTTCCACTGCCGCCGCCAAATGATTCAGCACCGACCGACAGAAGCGAAAAACCTATCGCCGTGACAACACTCGCTGATACTATAGGTGCTATCAGCTTTAGCCAGTATTTGGCAAAAAGACCTAAGACACCCTCTATGATACCACCTACAAGCACTGCACCGACAACCGTGCCATAACCGTATTTTGCACCGATAAAACTTAAAACTGATACAAATGTAAAACTTATTCCCATAACTATAGGAAGTCCTGAACCTATCTTTCCAAAAACCGGGAACAACTGGATAAGCGTTCCGATTCCTGCGATAAGCATTGCACTCTGTATAAGTGCCGCCAGATTTTTTTCGTTTAGTCCACTCGCACCGCCCACGATAAGGATGGGTGCGATGTTTGCGACGAACATCGCAAGTATATGCTGAAGTCCAAACGGCACCGCCTTGAATAACGGCACTCTCCCATCCAGTCTGTAAATGTTTTCTATCGAACAATCCTGTTCTGCTGATTTTTTGTCAGTCATTTTTCTACATTCCTTTTATATTTTTATAACTTTTGGCTGCCTTAACTTACCATCTGAAAACGGCAAAATTACGGCAGCCTTTTTATTTCAATCTTTCTTTTATTCAGTCAAAAAGCAAAATATATTTTCTATATAAATGTCAGTCTGCTCCTTACTGCTCACGAAATACCACTGAACCGTCTGACGCATCCATACTCTCAACAATGGCAAGTGACTCAAGTTTAAAACCAAGATTTCTTATTATCCTGCCGCCCTGCTGGAAACCTTTTTCGATGGCTATTCCTATTCCCTCAACAGTTCCGCCTGCCTGTGATACTATTGAGATAAGACCCTGTAACGCACAGCCGTTTGCAAGGAAATCATCTATTATAAGTATATGATCCTCCGGATTTAAAAACTTCTTAGAAACAATTACCTGGTTTTTACATTTATGTGTAAATGACTCTACCTCGGCATTGTAAACCTCGCCGTCAATGTTTACACTCTTTGATTTTTTTGCAAAAACAACAGGCACGTCAAAACATTCAGCCACTATGCAGGCAATTCCAATACCTGATGCCTCAACAGTAAGTATCTTGTTGATAGGTTTGTCAGCAAAACGCTTTTTAAATTCTTCACCCATCTGTCTGAAAAGTTTAACATCCATCTGATGGTTTAAGAAACTGTCAACCTTTAAAATATTTCCTTCTTTTACAACGCCTTCTTTTACAATCTTTTCTTCAAGAAAATTCATAGTCTTTAATTCCTTTCTGTCGTATAGCTTTTTTTATTTTTGAACTGATACATAAAAATCTTATGAAATTGCCCCACCGGAGACAACATCACTCTTTTTGTTGATATAAACAGTATATCTTGCCGTATTTCCTGCCTTATCACTGACAGTATAGACAACCTTATATCTTCCGGCAGTCTCCGTTTCACTTAAACTTATCTTAACATCAGATGCCTTAAGTTTTGTATAATTGTCACTTACATTTTTAATAAGAGCACGACAATAGTTCTCATTTACAACCGTGTCTGAAGAAGCCTCATATTCCGCATTATTCTTTATTCCGCTGATGACCGGTGCCTTGTTGTCTATATAAACCTTAACGGATTTCTTTGCTTCATAACTTTCTCTCTGTGCAATATACGTAAGTTTATATGTATTCTTCTTAAGTTTCTGATATTTAACTCTTATGTATTTTGCCGCAAGTGTCCTGCCTGACTGTCTGATCGTAGCATTTTTAATGGCAAATCCCTTAGTCATCTTACTCTTTGATGTGACATAGAGAGTCTGCGTATCCGTAATCTTTGGTGTACTTCTTGCCGCCGTAACTTTTATATTTACAGTCTTTCTTGCAGTCTTTTTTGCTTCATCGGTAAAACTGTATGTAACCTTGTAGGTTCCCGGCCTTTTAGTGTCAACACGGCTTACTTTCTCTCCGTCATATGACACTGCTATTTTTATTTTTGATGAAGTCGTACTGCCCGATGTAGTAACAGCTTTTACTCCGCTTTTTGCCTTATAAGATGAACCAAACTTAACTGTCTTACTTGACGCACCTTTAATAGACGGCTTTTTGCTGTTCCACGGATTTCCTTTGCTCCACACATCCGACGGGTCCCAGTTTGTATGACCGCTTATCTTAAGAGCTTTCGGTTTTCCAAGCGGTCCCGGATTTGATGAATTATAAATAATTATCTTACTGCCTGATGCAACATTATCATAAATCCATTTTGCATCGGCTACCATAAGCCTTACACAACCGTGAGATGCTGCCGTTCCAAGTTTATTGTACTCCTTAGCAGCCATAGATGACGGATCACCGTTTCTGTAATACCATACTGAATGGAATAAAATACCGCCATGTATCCTGCTGCAATACTGACCGTAGCTTGGTCCCATAAGAGTATGCCATCTCATTTTTTCTCCCAGAGGATATGTTCCTATAGGGGTTGCAGGACCTGTTGAACATATCATCGCCTTAACCGGTTTGAGTTTGCCTGATGACTTTTTCTCATACACAGTCACACAGTTCATTCTTTTATTGATCTTGACAACATATTTCTTTGAAGCCGCATCGGCATTAACATTTCCCGAAAAGGAAACTCCTAAATTAAGAGCCAGAATACACACAATCAAAAAACTTATCAATCTCTTTTGTTTCTTCATTAATCAATCCTCATTTCTTTCATAAATTATTCTTATCAAAGCGGATATTACAATCCGCCGGATATTTACAATCCACTCCGTTATTTACTCATAACATTATCCATTATATCAAAATAATTATACAGTTACCACTTAAATTTATATTTTTTTTATCATACTCAGAAATTCTACTTCCATTTTCAAATAAACCGTGCTAGAATGTTAAATCGCAGCCAAAAACAATTAAACAATAAAAGAATAAATATGTGCAGAAATGAGGTAAAATGAGTAAATTAAAATTTGGTGGTTCTAAGGACCTTACGACCGGAAATCCTATGAAACTTATACTTAATTTTGGTGTTCCGCTTCTTTTCGGAATGTTATTCCAGCAGTTTTATAATATGGTAGACTCTGTCATTGTCGGAAAACAGCTCGGTGTCAATGCCCTCGCTGCCGTCGGCTCGACAGGTTCCATAAACTTTATGGTACTTGGCTTTTGCATCGGTATATGCAACGGCTTTGCCATCCCTATCGCACAGGCATTTGGTGCAAAAGATACAAAGCGGCTGAAAAGTTATATCGCAAACTGTGTATGGTGTTCTATCTTATTTGCAATAGTTCTTACTATTATAATAGGTATATTTACAAAAGACATACTTACCGTTATGAGAACACCGGCAGATATTTTTGACGATGCCTACATATATATTTTCATAATATTTATGGGGATACCCGCAACGATACTCTACAACATGGTATCGGGAGTTCTCCGCTCACTCGGTGACAGCTTTACACCCGTAGTATTTCTGATATTTTCTTCTATATTAAATATCATACTCGACCTTATCCTTGTAAAAAGAATGGGGGTAAGCGGTGCAGCCGTTGCGACAGTCACGGCACAGGCAGTTTCAGGCATAATCTGTCTTATTTACACCGTGAAAAAATACAGACATCTTAACTTTAACAAAGACGACTGGAAAATATCAGCAAAACA
>JBNMLR010000146.1:0-5824 GCA_050874945.1 Butyribacter sp.
ATATTACACCCTACAAAATAGGGTGTCAATCAGTATTTTACACCACCAAATTCGTAATCCACACACCTTTTTTTACAAGAATATATCCAAGCACCACCTTTATTATATCCGCACTCTGCACTATTATATAAATCGTGAGTATCGGAAGTGCCGTAAATTTACACAGCACAAACGCAAGCGACACTGACACTACCCATGTAAAAATGCTGTCGAACAAAAATGTGATTACCGTTTTTCCACCTGAACGAAGCGTAAAGTATAGCACATTCAAAAATCCCTGCAACGGGAAGAACGATGCAGTTATTATGATAAACCACTGTCCCAAATGCCTTACCTCGTCTGATGTATCGTAAAGTTTTGGGAAAAATCCTGAGCAGGCAATAAGTATAGCCGTGAGGAACACACATATACCAGCCGTGAACCACATAAGTTTATTTGATGCCTTTTTTGCCTCCTCAAATTTTGATGCACCAAGATACTGTCCCGATATTATACCGACCGCATTTCCCATTGCAACAAAAACAACATTTAAAAGATTACATATCGCATTTGATATGTTCATTCCCGCAATGACCTGAAGTCCCTTCATCGAGTAACACTGCGTCATTGCCGCTATGCCGCCCGACCAGAAAAACTCATTTAAAAATATAGGAAGTCCTTTTATTATGATTACTTTTACTTCACTTATCGAAATCTTAAGTGTTCTATATACACCTCGTAAAAATTCGTATTTTTTAATGCTTAGATGGGTCCATATAACGACAACAAACATCTCAACAAATCTCGCAAGCACGGTTGCTATTGCCGCACCCTCTACGCCAAGTCTCGGAAATCCGAACTTTCCATAGATAAGAAGATAATTGAACACTATATCAACAATGACCGATGCTATACCGCCGACCATCGGCTTAATACTCTCGCCCATCTCCCTTAAACTTCCCGCATAAATCTGTGTAAATGCAAACGGAACAAGACCGATAAGCATTATATGGAGATAATCAAGTCCCAGATTAAGCGTCTGAGCTGAATTTATCCCGCCGTCACTTCCATGCAGATACAGACCTATCATTTTGTCACCTGCAAAAATAAAAGCGGCAAGTCCACAAATCGTAATAGCTGCTGTTATCCATATTTTCAGTCTGAATACATTCTGATACCCCTTTTTGTTGCCCTGTCCGAAATACTGTGCCCCGTATATTCCGGGACCGGACAACCCGCCGAACATAGCCAGAAAAAATACAAATATAAGCTGACCGACGATAGATACCGCTGTCATACTCTCCGTGCCAAGACTTCCAACCATAAGATTGTCAACAAGTCCAACCGCATTTGTGATGCCGTTCTGTATCATCATCGGAACAGCAAGCGTCATGGCCTTTTTATATACCGAATTTCTCTTACTGTTTGTTCTTATTTCATTTTTGCTCATTTGTATAAACTCCTTAAAAATCACATATGATAAATTTTTTCGTGCTATAAAAGACGAGAGGAAAATCCTCTCGTCTTTATTCTTCATATGCTTATTCTACCCATCTTTCCCCAAAAATACAAGTATTATTTAATTTTTCCTTAAGATTATATTATTTATGATTTAATCTGCAACATTTTATTTTTTTTCCTGTTATTATAGGTGTGGGAACAAACTTATATATGCAGAAATGGTCTGTTGTCCGCAAAGCAGACTGTTTCTGCAATCAAAAGGAGACAGAACACCATGAAAAAAAATAATTTATTAAAAAAACTAACCGCTAATGCCATAGCTGTTACTATTATCATATCGACTGCATTTTCAAATGTAAGTCCTATATACGCTGAAGCAGCAAGCAAAAAGCCTTTTATAGATGTCAATGACTATGGAATTTTGACATCATGCGATGCCAAAGGAACTTTCCATATTTCCAAAAATATAAGTGCCATCTCTGAGAATGCATTTGACAATGCTCATATAACCGAATTTACGGTCGACAACGACAATCCGTTATTCAAGGCTGTAAACGGCGTATTATTTACAAAAGACGGCAAGAGACTTGTAAGATTTCCTCAGGAAAAATCCGGAACATACACAATTCCTGCCGGAGTTAAGACCATTTCCCAGTACGCTTTTAGAAAAGCCCGCAAACTGACAGAAATAGTCATTCCCGACTCTGTATCCAGGATAGGAGAAGGTGCTTTTTACGGATGCCGTTCCCTCACAAACATCACACTTCCTAAAAAAGTCACCAAAATCCAGCCATACACATTTTATAACTGCTTATCATTAAAAAACATAAAACTACATTCAAACATTAAAAGACTCGGTTATAAAGCTTTCAAAAAATGTAAGAGCCTTGAGTCAGTAACCATTCCAAAAAACATTACAAAAATAGAATCTGAAACTTTTAAGGAATGTGAAAATCTGAAAAAGGTCATTCTTCCGTCAACACTTGAAACGATAGCATACAAGGCTTTCAGTAATTGTAACAGCCTAAACACCATAAAACTCCCAGGTGGTCTTGAAGTGGTTGATGGCTATGCCTTTTATTCATGCAATAGCCTCAAATCAATAAAACTGCCGGACAATATCGACAAGATATATGACCACACCTTTGCGGATTGTAAAAATCTCAGTTCAGCTTACATCGGAAAAAACACCACTGTAATAGGATACAAAGCATTTTCCGACTGCATATCATTAAAAAACATTACAATTACTGCCAATGTTGAAAGCATTTCAAACACTGCTTTTGATAATTCCATCGAAACATTTAAGGTATCGTCTGACAGCACAAAATTCTCTGCATCCGACGGAGTTTTATACAATAAAAAGAAAACCACGATAAAAAAATATCCTTGTCTCAGGTCAGGAAACTATAAAATGCCAAACACCGTAAAAAAAATTGCAAGTAATGCTTTCACAAACTCTGACTCGTTGAAGAATATTACCTTTTCAGATAATATTACAATTTTATATCTGGACGAATTCAGAAATTCAGGAATAAATACAATGCATCTTCCTGCAAAGCTTGAATATGTCGCCGGAAATTCATCATACTTGAAAAACCTTACAACTATAACCATTCCTGAAACAAACAAACGATTTTTTACATATGATGATGTATTATATTGCTATTATGATGCCCAAAATTATGTATCATCAAATGCAAATTCAAACTGGAACAACAATACAAATACTGCAAATTGCATTATGCTGATATATCCTACGGCAAAAACCGGAACCGTAACACTTTTAGAGCAGACATACTCCACAAATATTCCATCAGAAAACAGGGCATCTTATTTTAAGATTACATCTGTCACAACCGGAACAGCCTTTTATGCTTCTGAGGGAGGTACACTCACTGACCCTAAAAAGACAATAATTTATGCAATTCCCGGAAAAATAAAGAAAATATCACTCGGCAGCAAGATGAAATATATCGACACTATTTATTATAATAAAGAAGCTCTTACTGATATTAAGAGTTACAGTGTTTCTTCGCTCAATAAATATTACACAGCAAAAAATGGTGTTTTATATAACAAGCATCTCACAAAACTACTTGATTATCCTACACAGAGAACAGGCAGTTATGCATTTCCCGGCACGGTAATATCTATAAACCAGACAGCTTTTAAAAATGCCGTCAAACTTAAAGAATTAAAAATAAGTAAGAACATTGAAAATAATAAAACACTTTCACTTAAAAACTGTAAATCTCTCTCAAAAATAACAATACCTGAGGGATCTGATTTAAGAAAATTAACTTTATATTTAGACGAAAAAGTCACACCAAAACTTATCTCGATACCAACATCACTTATCTCATTTAAAATGCATGGTATATCAGATAAAATGAGTGAAGTAACATCAATACAGGGATTTACAAATACCTGTGCCGACAAAGCCGCAAAAACATATAAACTAAAATTCATAAGCAAAGGTGTTGTTCCTAAAAAGGTAAGAAAAGTCAAAGTCAAAGCTTATATAAATGACAGATATGTCAGGGTAAGCTGGGCTAAAGCATCCGATGTAAGCGGCTATGAAATATACTCTGATGACAACGATATTAGATATATCAAAAACAATAAAATAACAAGCACAAATATATATATAGGAAAAAACGGCTCAGTCATACTGTATATAAGGGCATACAATATTGTAAAGGGCAAGAAATTATACTCAAAAGCAAAGAAGCTGGATATATATCTGAATTAACAATAAAACTTTAACACCAAAAATAGATGCACGCTAAAAAACATACGCTGAAAATAATGCGTGCTGTACTGAATGTACGCTAAAAAATGCACATTACAAAAAGAGATACTGCACTGTAATCAACAACAATTCCAGTGCAGCATCTCTTTTATTTATACTCACAAATATACTTTTTCATTCTTAGCCAATGAGATATTCGCAATACGCTCTGCTACTTGCTCATAACACTATTTTAATTCATTTTTATAACTATCGTTCAACGGAATTAAAAAAAGCGGGTGATGGGAATCGAACCCACGTATCCAGCTTGGAAGGCTGGTGTTCTACCATTGAACTACACCCGCGTCAAAGACAAATACTATTATAGCACACTGTTTGAAAAATGCAAGAGGAAATTTAAAATTTTTTACATTAAATTTTTAACATTTACCAGATTTTCATTATATGCTGCATAATAAGACTTACAACTGTAATTCCAAACCAGCATAATGCCCCAACTGCAATAGGTTTTCCACCTGATTTAATGAGCTTGATTACATTACTGTTTAATCCGATTGCCGCCATTGCCATGATAATCATAAACTTCGACAACTCCTTAATCGGCTGGAACACTTCTGAAGCAATCCCCATATGCACACAAAATGTTGTAATCATTACTGCTATCACAAAGTAAAGTATAAATATCGGAAATGATTTCTTTAGACTAAAACCTGCACTCTGTTTTCCGTCTTTTACGATCTCTCTGGCTCTTATCAGTGATAATATAAGTGTAATCGGTATGATTGCAAGTGTTCTTGTAAGTTTGACCGTTACTGCCTTATTTAATGTTTCACTTCCAAGATTCCACATACTGTCCCATGTTGACGCGGCAGCCGTTACAGACGATGTATCATTAATTGCCGTTCCGGCAAAAATGCCAAATGCATCGCCATGCACAGTATCAAATCCTATTGCTTTTCCAAGCATCGGAAAGAAAATAGCTGCAAGCACATTAAAAAAGAAAATAACGGCTATTGATTGTGCAATTTCATCATCATCTGCATCAATAACAGGTGCAGTTGCCGCAATCGCAGAACCTCCGCAAATTGATGAACCAACCCCCACCAGTATTGATGTATTTGCAGGTACTTTGAGAACTTTCTTCATTATCCATGCAATAATAAGAGATGTGGTGATTGTACAAATAATAATTGGCAAAGATTGCTTTCCTGTCTGAAAAATCACCCCAAGATTCATTCCAAATCCAAGTAAAACTACTGCCGCCTGAAGAATCATTTTTGATGTCCATTTAATTCCAGCTTCTGCTTTTCCCTTGTCATTCCAAAACATTGTGATAACCATTCCTGTTATAATGGCTATTACCGCTCCCCCTATTACCGGAAATATTCTCCCAAGTAACCATGATGGAATAGCGATTCCAAAACAAATAATAATACCACTCCAATTCTTTTTCATAAAATTCATTTGATAATTTCCTCTCTTTCTTTTTATGTATGAAATTTTATCACTAGACAACAATAAGGTAAAATTATATAATTTTATTAAACAATAAATTTTTGTTATCGAAAAGAGGTTATTATGCTTGATTTTAGAACAGAAACTTTTCTCACCGTATGTCAAACAATGAAT
>JBNMLR010000147.1:0-5807 GCA_050874945.1 Butyribacter sp.
CGGTCTTGCTAATCCGTCTTCCGGTGATTATTCGTTGTTTGGTTATTCGGGAAAGGATTTATCAAAGGTTAGGTCAAGGGTTGGCTGTCTTATCGAAGAACCGGGTCTTTATAAAAATATGTCGGCATTTGACAATCTGACGATTAAGGCGAAAATGTTCGGCATAAGTGATAAAAAATATATTTCAGGTCTGCTTGACAGGGTCGGACTTTCTGATGTTGGAAGAAAAAAGACAAAGAATTTTTCGCTTGGTATGAAACAAAGACTTGGCATAGCACTGGCGATGGTCGGAAATCCTGATTTTCTGGTACTTGATGAGCCGATAAACGGACTTGACCCGCAGGGAATAGTGGAAGTGAGGGATATGCTCGCAGGTCTTGCAAAAGAAAGAAATATTACGATACTTATATCAAGTCATATATTGGAAGAACTTTCAAAAGTTTGTACGGATTTTGGAATAATACACAAGGGAAGACTTTTAGAGGAGATTTCGCAGGAACAGTTGATGCAGCAATGCAGCAAGAGGATTGAGTTAGTGCTGGATGAGCCTAAAAGAGCAGTTGTGACGCTTGACGAAATAGGAATTCACAATTATGAAGTCGTTGACAGGTCCCATATTTACATTTATGAAAGATTTGAGGAAAGTGCTTATATAAATGAAAGGCTTGTAAATGCAGGGGTGTGTCCGAGGGAGATTAAAGTAAATCAGGAAGAACTTGAAAGTTATTTCTTGAATATGACGGCAGATTGAAGCAGCTAACAGTGTAATTAGCAGCCGGCAGGATGGAATGTGAATATCAGCTTGACTGATAATTATGAAAGTTTGGCAAATGTTTTATTATGGATGCTATAAAAGGAGGAAAAAATTTTATGTTAAATATTATAAAGATGGATTTATATAAAATGTTTAAGATGAGGTCGTTTTATGTAGTTAATATAATTGCGATAGCATTTGGAGTTATTATGGCAATGAGTATGGTGCCAACATCTGTTGAAACAAGTACGAGTGAGAGTGTTGCAATAGAAAACGCAGATAAAAATAGTAGTGGTTCAAATACGAAAGATGAGTCGGATGCCAATATCGGAATTCAGGTTGATACTTCGGGGATTAAGGATGTAACGCAGAATGCCGTATTTGTATATGGAAAATTGCTCTCATCAGGAATTTACGTGCTTTTCAGTGTGATATTTGTAATGATATTTGTATCGAATGAAAATAAAAACGGGTATATTAAAAATATAGGTGGACAGGTAAAGCACCGCCGACAGCTATTTGTTTCAAAAATGGTAACCGTCGGAATTTATACGGTTTTGTTTAATGTACTTATGTTTTTGGTCGAGATAATTGTGTGGATGATATGTGTGAAAAAATTAAGTCTGGGAGTGGGAAGTTTTAAGGGATATATAAGTTTTATAATTTTTCAGGTGTTGCTTCAATATACATTTATGATAGTATGTGCTACGATTGAGGTAGTGACAAAAAGCAGGGTTTTCGGCATGACGGCAGCGGTGTGTCTGTCTATTGGAATGGGAACGATTATCTGTATGGCGATTGATGTTGGAGTTAAAAGGATTACAGGGTTAGAGATTGCACTTGAAAAATATCTTATCACTACAAAAATAAACAGTATTGCTCCGGGGATAAGTATGACACAGCAGACAAAACTTGTTGTATTTATAGTTATTTATCTTGCCGTTGCTGCGGCTGTCGGAATGATAAGTATGGAAAAGAGGGATTTAGTATAAAATACGGTCACATATGGAGTGGATATTTTTACACTTCGTATGTGGCTTTATGGCGTTATATGAGGAACTGTTAAAAGTTGCTGGGTGTAATTCGCCTAAAACGATGTGCAAGAAAGGAATGGAGCGTGGAAATGGAGAAGTGCATTATTATAGTAATTGCATTTGTGTTAAGTATATTTATATATCTTTATTTTAAATTACGCAGTCAGGTAAAAGATATTGCAGAGCAGATAGATTTTATTGACAAAAACCAGAGTAATGCACTGGTGACAACACAGATAAAAATCAGGGAATTAACAGCTCTTACAGATGCTTTAAACCGTATATTTGAAGCACACAGAACGGAGCGTATTAAGTGGAAAAAACAGGAAAATGAGATTGCTGATATATACACAAATCTTTCGCATGACATAAGGACTCCTCTTACATCACTTGACGGATATTTTCAACTGCTGTCGGAGTCTGAGGATAAGGAGAAAAATAAGCGGTATATTACAATTATAAAAGACAGGATAAAAGCACTCTCCGATATGCTTGAGGAATTATTTACATTTACAAAGTTAGAGAATAAGACTTATAATATTAAGATGTGTAAATGTGATATGAATGAGATTGTCAGGGAAACGTTGTTTTCGTATTATGAAGAATGGCAGATGAGAGGTATCATTCCGACTTTAAATCTGACAGATGAAAAATTATATTTTAACGGAAACGAACAGGTTATGCGCCGTGTTTTGCAAAATATTATAAAAAATGTGCTGGAACACGGGGAGAAAAAAGTCGAGATATGTTTAGATACATACGGAGATGAGATAAGGCTGACGGTTCAAAATGAAGTGACAAGACCTGAGGAGATTGATATAGAACGCATTTTTGAAAAATTCTATAAAGCTGATGCGGCAAGAAGTAAAACATCCACCGGACTTGGAATGGCTATCGCAAAAGAAATGACAGAGGAAATGGGTGGAAAGATTGCGGCATCGCTTAGTGGGAATATGTTTAAAGTAGGTATCGTTTTTATAAAAATGAGGTGATAGCAGAATGAGTTTTGAGAGCCGGACAACGGTTGAAACAAATGATAATGGCGGTCATATTTATATCGCCATAGATTTAAAATCCTTTTATGCTTCGGTAGAGTGCGTCGAGAGAGGTCTTGACCCGCTTACGACAAATCTTGTTGTCGCAGATGAATCGAGGACAGAAAAAACAATATGTCTTGCCGTATCACCGTCATTAAAGGCATACGGTATATCAGGCAGGGCAAGGCTTTTTGAAGTTGTGCAGAAGGTAAAAGAGATAAAAGCTGCCACCGGAAAACAGGTTGATTATATTGTGGCAAAGCCGAGAATGGCTTATTATATGGAGTACAGTACAAAAATCTACAATATTTATCTGAAATATATAGCACCTGAGGATATTCATGTCTATTCGGTGGACGAGGTTTTTATAGATGTTACCTCTTATCTTAAGACTTATGAAAAAACGCCGAGAGAACTTGCAATGATGCTTATAAGGGCTGTTTTGAAAGAAACAGGCATTACTGCAACGGCGGGGATTGGAACAAATCTTTATCTTTGCAAAGTTGCAATGGATATAGTTGCAAAGCATATCAAACCCGATGAGAATGGAGTGAGGATTGCCGAGTTAAATGAGATAAGCTACAGGAGAATATTGTGGACGCACAAGCCTATAACTGATTTCTGGAGGGTCGGCAGGGGATATGCGAAAAAACTTGCGGAGTGCGGCATTTTCACAATGGGAGATGTGGCGAGATGTTCTGTCGGAAAAGCAGGTGATTTTTATAATGAGGAACTTCTTTATAAATTGTTTGGGATAAATGCAGAGCTTCTTATAGACCATGCGTGGGGGTATGAACCATGCACCATTGCTGATATAAAAGCATATAAACCTGAGAATAACAGCATAAGTTCAGGACAGGTGCTTACCTGTCCGTATGATGCAAAAAAAGCTAAACTTGTCGTTATGGAAATGACGGATATGCTTGTACTTGATTTGGTGGAAAAAGGACTTGTGACCGACCAGATGGTGCTTACAGTGGGTTATGATATAGAAAATCTGAAAAATCCTGAGATAAGAAAAAAATATAAAGGTGAATATACTTTAGACAGATATGGAAGAAAGATACCAAAGCACGCACATGGTACGACAAATCTCGGAAAAATGACTTCATCTACCAAAATTATAATGGAGCATATTGAAAAATTATATGATGAGATAATAAATAAAGACCTTCTTGTAAGGAGAATGAATGTAGTTGCAAACCACATTATAAGGCAGGAGGATGTAGTCGAAAAGAAAGACTTTGAACAGCTTGACCTTTTTACTGATTATGGCAAGATAGAAAAGCAGAAACAGGAAGAAAAAGTGATGCTTGAAAAAGAAAAGAGATTGCAAAGAGCAATGATAGATGTTAAGAAAAAATACGGCAAAAATGCCATATTAAAAGGTATGAACCTTGAGGAGGGTGCGACGGCTATGGAAAGAAACAGGCAGATAGGAGGTCATAGGGCATGATGCTTGAAAATGATGACTGGAAAAAATATGAGGATATAATAGATTTGGAAAGACCCGTATCAAAGAAACATATGCCGATGAGCATACATGACAGGGCGGCACAGTTTGCTTCATTTGCGGCACTGAAAGGCTATGATGAGGCGGTCAGGGACAAGGCTCTGGAGGTAGAAAAAAGTTATGAACAGAAAGATGAGGTACAGAAATGACTACAGATAGAGATGAAATACTTATGATAATGAAAAGTAAGGATGGCTATAAGAGCGGATATGAAAATTTTCCGTCAGAGCTTTCGCTTAAAGCGCAAAAATTATGCCATGAATACAATAAAACAGCACCGGATGAAACAGAAAAACGCCATGAGATATTAAAAGAACTGTTTTCGGAAAGTGAGGCAATACCGGGGATAGAGACTGATTTTCATTGTGATTACGGCTTTAATATTCATGTGCAGGGATTTGCTGTTATAAATTATAATTGTGTTATCCTTGATACATCACCCGTGAACATAGGGTCAGGGGCATTTATAGCACCGGGAGTATGCCTTGCCTGTGCAGGACACGCAGTCTTGCCGTCACAGAGGGGAAAAGGTATAGGAACATCGGCACCGATAACATTGGAGGAAAATGTCTGGATAGGTGCAAACAGTGTTGTGTGTGGTGGTGTGACTATAGGAGCAGGTTCGGTTATTGGAGCGGGAAGTGTGGTGACACATGACATTCCGGCCGGTGTAGTTGCTGCAGGAAGTCCTTGTAAAGTCATAAGAAAAATTACTGAGGAGGATAAGATAGAGGATGAAGAAATCTTATTTTAAACTTAGTGGAATTTTTTTGCTCACATTATGTATTGTTGCCTTTACCGCCTGTCAGAACAGTGACGAGAATAAAAAAGTATCAAAAGACATATTTGCGATGGATACATATATGACGGTGACGGCATATGGTAAAAATGCTGAAAATGCCGTGGATAAAGCAGTGGATGAGATAAACAGACTTGAAACAGTGCTAAGTGCGGAGAAAAAAGAAAGTGATATATATAAGCTTAATCAGACAGGCAGCGGTACGCTATCAGCAGACACAAAAGACATTGTTTCAGAAGCACTTAAGATAAATAAAACGACAAATGGGGCATTTGACATAAGCATATATCCATTAATGGTGAAGTGGGGATTTACAACACAAAAATATAATGTGCCGTCAAAAAGTGAGATTTCTAAACTGCTCAAAAATGTAGACTCATCTAAGATAAAATTTGATGAAAAAAGCGGCAGTATAAAACTTGGCAAAAATATGAAAATAGATCTCGGCGGTATAGCAAAAGGCTATACTTCGAGCCGTGTAATGCAGATTTTTAAGGATTGCGGTGTGACTTCGGGGCTTGTATCGCTTGGTGGAAATGTTCAGGCACTAGGTACAAAAACTGACGGAACAGATTGGCAGATAGCAATCGAAAATCCCAACAAATCATCGGATTATATCGGAGTGGTATCAGTCAAAGACAAGGCGGTCATCACATCGGGGGGATATGAG
>JBNMLR010000148.1:0-5761 GCA_050874945.1 Butyribacter sp.
GTACAGGGTTATTTCAGTTATGAATGAAGTGCTTGACAAGCTGATAAATCAGACCGGAGTATAAAACACCAAATCAGAGATTTGGTGTAAGAAAATGCTTAACAGCATTTTCTACAAGTTTAGAAGTATCAGTTTAACGGTTTGATGTAAGAAAAGTGCCTGACGGCATTTTCCGCAGGCTGAGAAATATTAAACCCAATATTATGATTTAAAAGACAAGGGGGAATAACATGAGAGTTACAAATTCTATGATTTCAAATAGTGCTTCGGCACATATTACAAATGCAAAGAACAGTCTTTTGAAATATTCAGATCAGTACACGACACAGAAAAAGATACAGAGACCTTCCGATGACCCAACGGTTGCCGTTCGTTCTCTGAAACTTCGTACAACATATTCACAGCTTACACAGTATGCTGAGAAGAATGTTCAGGACGCGATGAGCTGGATGGATACAACAGAGACTGCTCTTGGAAATATATCAAAAAAATTTGACAATATGAAATCATACTTCAACCAGGGTGCAAATGATTATCTCAAGGCAGATGACAGAAAGTCAGTATTGACGACATTACAGCAGTATGTAAAGTCCATCTTTGAGGATGAAGCAAACACCGATTATTCAGGAAGATATGTATTTACGGGTTACCGCACTGATACATCGCTTTTATTTGAGGAAAATACGGACAAACTTTCATATCAGATAAAAGAAGATTTTTCATATGCTTCATTTGACAGTATCACGGTAGTAACAGGCGGTGCAAATTACAGTGATACTGTGACGGACGGTCAGACATATACAGATGCGACAGCAAAGACAAATGATCTGTATCAGTTGAGACTTGCGTATGATAACTGCTCAAAAGATGCATTTAACCAGACCGGTTCAAACGGTACGAGCATAGCAATTTCATTTACATATAAAGATGCGGCGGGACAGACTCAGACAGAAGTATATGCAGCAGCAGGATACACGGGAACACCGACAGCAACGGGAGATATTATAACACGTTCATCAACAGATACGGATGCATACAATGTGGGTGATGATGAGATCGTTTATCTCTACGATACGGGAGAAGTGCTTGTCGGCAAAACAAGATATGCGGACATACAGACAAAGCAGGCTGATTTCAGCGTTACATATGTAAAAAATGACTTTGAAAAAGGTGACATAAGACCGGAAATGTATTTTGAATGTGATGCGTATGATGCAGTAAACAATAAGACGACAAAATACGCAGATCCAAGTAATCAGGAAATCCAGTATGAGATAAACTACAGTCAGAACATAACAGTAAATACTCAGGCGAAAGATGCCATAAGCACTGACATTTACAGAGTAGTGGATTATATAGCCAAGACCGTAAAATATGTCGATGAAGTAGAAACAAAGCTGTCAGAAGTAGAAAAGATGATAGCAAATACTACAGATGAAGACAAACTTGCAACATTAGAAAGTCTTAAAACTTCACTGGAAACAGAAAAAGACCTCCGTGGAAAAGTAATGACGGAAGCTTTTGGAATGGGTCTTACGATGATAGATGAAGCAGGTCAGAAAGTAAGTGTTGCAACATCGGAACTCGGTGCAAAATACAACAGGGCACAGCTTACTTACAACAAGCTTCTCGATGAGCAGACAGATGCGGAAGACAAGCTTTCGGAAAATGAAGATGTAAGTCTTACGGATGTGTATATAAACCTTACACAGGCAGACAATCTTTATCAGGCATCACTCTCGGCAACGGCTAAGATACTTGGAAATTCACTTCTTAATTATATTTAGGATTTTAGGAAGATATATAAATGGCAATGTTAATTATATTTAAAATTTTATGATGCCATATAGATATACCTGATGATTATATTTAAAAATTCAGAATAATCTGGATTGAAAATAAATAATAAATAAACGAAAATTATTTTATTAGAACAGATGGAAAGGATGCCGGATGTGATGAATAGAAGTTCATTGCCTCCGGTATTCTAAATATGTACTCTCGAAAATCTTCGTTCAGAAGATTCCGAGAGCACATTAAATTCAGAACGGAGGTTTGTATGAAAATAGATACAAAATATTTCGGTGAGATAGAAATAGGAGATGACAAGATAATTCATTTTGAAAATGGGATTATGGGATTTGAGGAATACAAGGATTTCACGCTGCTGTACGACAGCGAAGCAGAGAAAAGACCGTTTTTCTCGTGGCTTCAGTGTGTGACGGAAAAGACGCTTGCTTTTCCGGTCGTAAATCCGTTAAATGTCATAAAAGATTATGATCCCGTAGTTGAGGAGGCACTACTTGAACCGTTGGGTGAACTTAAGGACGAGGATATAGTCCTCTTAGTGTTTGCAACAATACCAAAAGATGTAAAAGAAACATCCGTAAATATGAAAGCACCTATAGTAATAAATGCAGCAAATGGGAAAGCTATCCAGGTAATACTTGAAAAAGGCGATTATAATATTAAACATAAGATTATAGAAGACATAAGCAAAGAATAAGAATGGAGGGTAGTATGTTAGCATTAGCAAGAAAATTAAACCAGTCGATCATGATAGGCAATGACATTGAGATAACATTACTTGAGATAAAAGGCGATCAGGTGAAGATAGGAATTGATGCACCAAAATCCGTACCTATATATAGAAAAGAAATCTATATGCAGATACAGGATGAAAATAAGAAAGCCTCAGAGGGAGAGGTGGATGTAGCGGCATTAAACAGGTTATTTTCAGATAAAGCCTAAAATAAAATGTGGAATTGCCGATATAACGGATAAAGAAGTTTTTGTCTTTAAAAACATAAAAATAAAAAGACAGGAATGTATATGAAATAAAAGTTTCCTTTAACTGCGATATAAATGGATTTTTTACGGTTTTAGGGAATGGAACAAATGAACATGAAAATCACACGGAGGTGACAATACTATGGAAATAGAATTAATAAAGTCAGCAGGAACAGCAAACTCAGGGGCAGCATCATCTTATGTACCGCCTGTATCAGATACTTCAGGAAATTCCGTTAAGGTTGTCAATGACACACAGAAAGTGGCAGAGACAGCAGGTGAAAACAATAGCGGTTCAAACAATCAGAATGAAGTGCAAAATCAGGCAAATGAAAACAGAAAGATAGCTAAGAGTACGATAGACAGCACTATATCTGAGACTAACTCAAAGATAAAGATGTCTAATACTCAGTTGAAATACCATATTGATGATGAGACACAGCGTATATCTATAAAGATTATAGATAAGGATACAGATAAGGTTATCCGTGAAGTTCCGCCTGAGGAAACGCTTGAAGCAATCAAAAAGATATGGGAGATTGCAGGTATCATAGTGGATGAAAAGAGATAACAGGTACAATCTTAATTGTTTGGTGTACCTGCTTAGAACAGGAGGGTTATTATGCCAATAAGAATGACAGGACTTACATCAGGGCTTGATACAGAGTCTATAGTAAATCAGTTAATGTCAGCACAGCGTACAAAACAGACAAAAGTTGAAAATAAAAAGCAGAAACTTGAGTGGAAGCAGGAAATCTGGAAAGGTCTTAACACAAAGCTTTACGGTTTCTACAAAGATTCGCTTTCAAAGATGAGATTTAAGTCAAATTATTCAACAAAGAAAGCGTCAGTAAGTGATTCGACAAAAATCACTGCAACTGCAACTACAAATGCGGCATCCGGTACTTATCAGGTAGCAGTAAAGTCGATAGCGGCTGCACAGTATGTGACAAGTGGAAAGTTAGATTATAAGGATGCAGACGGAAATGCAAAATCTGCAACAACTTCAACAAAGCTTACTGCACTTGGCATGGATGAGGGAACTGTCTTAAAGTTAAAAGTCGGGGATAAAACTAAGGCTTTAGAAGTAAAGGACAGCACTACTATAAAAGATTTTGTGAATTTTTGCAGTAATGCAGGGCTCAATGCGACATTCGATACAAAACAGCAGAGATTTTTTATAAGCTCAAAAGACAGTGGTTCTGAAAATTCATTTTCATTATCGGCTAATACATATTCTTCAGAAGGCGGTACAGCGGTCACTGATCTTAATGATGCGGTAGGATTGGCAAATCTTTCCTCATCACAGAAAACTAAGTATAATTCGATCGTATATGGAGCAATAGCATCAGGCAAAGAAATATCAGACGATGATATGGAAACACTGAAATCATATGCAGTAAGCTCAGCAGATGCAGATGCTAAAAGCAAGGCAACGGAGTTTTACAGAGCATCGCTTAATAAAACATATGACATATCTCAGGAAGAAAAAGATAAGATTACCAAAAAATATGAGTCAGATCTGACACTTTCCGGTGATGACAGAGCAAAAGCGATAGCAGATGAAATAGAAAAGAAGAGACAGGCAGGTATTGAGTCAGAACTTAAGACTGATGATTATAAGACCAAGATATCAGAGGCTGTTGCCAAGGGTATTACTGCTGATGATGTAAGGAAAGCAGGACTTACAAAAAATGACGATGCAGGAAATGAAGATCCGGCAAGTATATCAAAATATACTTTTGCTAACACTGAAACAAGAAAAGAAAATGCAGAAAATGCAGTAGAAACAGCAGTAGAGGAATTTAATAAGGCTATATCATCAGGTATTACTTCGGAGAATGGTGCCGGATTATTAAAGCTTGGACTTTCAAATTTTGATGGTACGGCAAGCTATAAAGAGGGTGATTTAGCTAGTAATATGGTACTGTCAAAGGCTGCTGACACGGAGATAGTTTATAACGGTGCAACGCTTACAAGCAACACTACGAGTATAGAAGTAGCAGGGATTACCTTAAATCTTCTGGGAACTACCGAGACAGGAGAAACGACAGATGCTGACGGAAATGTAGTTAAACAGTATGATACAGTCAATGTAACAGTCAGCAACGATACATCGGCAGTTTATGACAGCATCAAAGAGTTTATCACCGAGTATAACAGTATTCTCAAAACGATGAATACATACTATGATGCGGCTTCGGCAAGCAGTTATGATGTGCTTACTGATGACCAGAAAGAAGCTATGTCTGATGATGAGATAGACAAGTGGAACACAAAGATTAAGGATTCACTTCTTCGCAGAGACAGTACACTCAGCAGTCTTATATCTGTCATGAAAACCGATATGATGGGAAGTTATAAAGCATCAAACGGAAAGACATATTCACTTGCAAATCTCGGTATCTCTACATCAGCCAAAAATTATAGTGAGGGAGGTCTTCTTCACATAAAGGGCGATGAAGATGACGAGGAGTTTGCAGATTCAACAAACACACTTATGCAGATGCTTGAGGAAGATCCTGATACGGTAAAAGAAGTTTTGTCGGGACTTGCATCAAATCTCTATGAAAGTCTGAACAAAAAGATGTCTACGAGTACAATGAGCAGTGCACTTACATTCTACAACGATAAGGAAATGGCATCTCAGCTTTCAGATTACAAGAAAGAAATCTCAAACTGGGAGTCAAAACTCAGCGAGATGGAAGAAAAATATTATTCGCAGTTCAGTGCGATGGAAACTGCACTTGCAAAACTTCAGAGTCAGCAGAATACATTGTCAAGTTATCTTGGAAGCTGATGAAAATTTGATTGATTTTTCTTAAAAAAGGATATAAAATTATAAGTAGCGACGGATACACGGAAGTGTCCGTCGCTACACTTGAAAAAAGAAAAACTACAGGAAACGGGGAAAAGATATGATACAAAATAAAAGAAATGCAGCCCAGGCTTATAAGATAAATGCGATAAA
>JBNMLR010000149.1:0-5739 GCA_050874945.1 Butyribacter sp.
TATAATTGTTCTTATAATATAAGACAGATATTTTCTGAGATTGTTGCAATTATGTTATTATTTTATTGCTGTTGATAATTGATCTATATCGGCTTTATGTGAGTTATAGTAATTTGAATTAACACTATTCATATACTCTGCATATCCAATTAATGTAAATGCTCCTTGATATGGTTTGTACACAGAGTTGAAATTAAAATCTGAAGCTGACAATGCCTTTTCATTTTGATACTTTTGCAATATACTTTTTGCTACCTTTACAGCTCCGTCTACTCTATTAGGATAATACGAAGCATCATCCGCAAGTTTCTTTCCTGTTGAAGTATTTTTATCATGTTTAATTAATGTTCCATCACTTCTACATGACGAATGAGAAAATGTATCCATTGCATTATGCAATGCCAGTCCTAAAATTACTACTGAGCGATTTTTATTATTATTAGATATTATAATACTTGTACTTCCCTGATACTGTCTTACACAATAATGAAAAATTTTATCCCAGCTAACCGTTTTTGGGGTTATCGTTTTCCCTATTATATTACCATACTCATCTTCTGCACCACTAGGACGCATTGTTTTTACAATGCCATTCTTAGGATCTGCATTTAATCTACTCATTATGCTCTCATAATCCGTATCATTTATTCCAGCTACTTTGCCAGGCTTTGTATATACTCCTTTTTTATAATTTAGTGACAAATTATATATTTGCATAGTATTAGAAATATAATTAGAACGATGTTTTATTTTATTTCCGTTTTTATCCTTATCATCTACAAGCTGCCCATCACTTCCAAAAAAATTATGCTGTCCATATCCATAACCATGAAAAGTCCAATTATATGTCATTCTGGAAATTCCGGCATCATCTCCTAATGTATCTGTAGTATTTGATTTATCCTCATCATGGTCTGAATATATCAATGCTCCATACAACAATTTTAATTCTACTCCTGTCAATCCACTTGAAGATGAAACACTTGTATGTACAGCATCTCCCCATAATGCTTCAGCATTATCAGTTTCGCCAAAATTTTCTACTTTCTCAGGATTTTTCTCTATAATATCACTATTATCATTCCCTTCCTGATAATTTTTGGAAAACTCATCATACTTATTTTGGGCATATTTTAAGTCTATTAATCCACTTCCATCCTCTAGTTCTTTTGATGTTTCTTTTAACAAATCTCTTATAAATTCCTTTGATTTACTTTTATCTTTTGCCCATAGTACTGCCGCTACTCCCGTAACATGAGGAGCCGCTACACTTGTTCCGCTCACCTGCAGCGTACCATCTAAAAAACAAGCCGATTTAACAGCTTCACCCGGTGCAGCCAATTCTACTCTCTCGTCATCGGCACTATTTTTTGATATATTTCCATCCTTTGATACCGAACCAACTGCTATCACTTCATCATAAGCTGCCGGATATTGAATTTGTTTATCATTTCCTGCTGCCGCTATTATTAACACACCTTTTGAGTCTGCATATTTTATTGCCTGTTCAAGTATATCTGCATTGGTTTTTGTTCCTAAACTTAAATTGATTATATTAACACCCTTATCAACTGCCCAATAAATTCCATCAACTATTCTGCTTAAAGGTGCTTTATTTTCGCAGCCTAATGCTTTAACTGAATATAATTCAACATTATCAGGTGCTATTCCTGAAATTCCATCTTTATCTTTTGAATTTGCTGCAATAATCGCCGCCACTGCAGTTCCATGCCCGGTTCTGTCCTCATATATAATATTTATATCTTCTTCACCCGGTACAAGATTATATCTCTCTGCAACCTTTATACCATTAGTATAATCTACACCTGAATCAATTATTGCTACTTTAATCTTATCTTTGCTTTTTTCAGAATTTTCATCTGCATATTCCACTCTGATACATCCGTAATATTATCTTCTGTTTCTCCTAATCCCTCCATTTCACAATCAGGTTCAATCGTTATCCCCTGTTTTTTTTCCAATTGTTGAGCTTCCTTTTCAGACAGTTCTAAAACAGTTGTATTATGTTCTTCTAAGCTCTCTGCTTTTTCAGTTTCGTCCGATATACAGTCACCATACTTAGTCTGTATATCCTTAAACAATTCACCGTTTTTTGTAGAAACAATATATTGTTCACTATCTTCTGTCCCATCAGCATCCACATTTTCAAAATTCATATTAAATGATGTTATAACCATAGAAAAAATAATTCCTATTGTTAAAAGAGCCTTTTTTTTCATACGCATTTTCTCCTTTTTTCTTTTACAATCCCTTATGCTTACTAATGAAATCCTCAAGTCCCTCAGGTTTCTCCGGCTCATAAAAAAGTATTCTGCAAGCCCTGCCTGCAAGTGGTGCAATAAGCACTGCAAGTGCACATAACATATTTGCTGCCTTATAAGTAAATTTCTTCATAATTTTTACCTCCATTTTCCATTTACTATTAGTTCAAAATATGAACTCCCACATTGTCCTATTTATATTTGATATATCATACCACACTTTCTTCTAATATCTGTTTTTTTCAGACGAATGGTCGAATTTTGTCGACTTTCGGTTATAGTTTCATTTTCATAGTAACACCGCTTATCCACTATTTTTAACCATTCGTCAAAATTTGTAGATTATAGGTATATTATCTGATATAATAACTCCAAAATCCTATATCATAAATTTGTGCATTTATTTTGCATACAATAGAATTTTGCATAAATTCTTAATATTAACGCTTATGCGTTCATCATATTATCCACTTGGAGGCTTTCACATGATACTTAATGTTGCTATTTGCGATGATGAAGAAAACGATATTGACATAATATCAGATTACCTTTTTAAATATCAAATGATACATGATGTTGATTTTAATATCAGCCGTTTTCAATCCGGTCAAAAACTTTTAAATACATACTCAAAGCATGGTGTGTTTCAGCTTTTATTTATTGATGTAGAAATGCCTGAATTGTCTGGTCTTGATGTTGCTAAACGAATAAGAAAACTTCCTGACCGTGATGTAAAGATTGTTTTTGTGAGCAATTATCCGGAATATATGCAAAACAGTTTTGATGTTCAGGCTTTTCAATACCTGTCAAAACCATTATCATATGAAAAATTCAACATGGTTATGAACAATATAGTTGAAGATTTTAATTTGACACATACAGTTCAATTTATCATAAAAACTGATTTATCAGAAGAAGTCATATATTCGGACAAAATCATTTACATACATACGATTAATGCACATTTAAAAAGACTTGAAGTAGTTTTAGAGGATCATTCTATAGAAACCATAGGTATTTTATCTGAATGGGAAATATCTTTAAAAGATTATAATTTTATATTGTCCCACAGAGGCTACCTTGTCAACACTTCACAGATACATTATTTTGAAGATAAAAAACTTATTATGAATAACGGTGATGCAATTCCCGTAAGCAGACGAAAAGAAAAAGAAATCCGAACTCTTTTTGCCCATATATGTATAAACGGAGGTTTATAATGATTTACACTTTAACATCTGATGTTTTTGATATTTTTACTATGAATATATTTTTTAATACTATTTTTCAAAAGCGTAACAAAAATATTCCTTATCCTATATTTATATCATTTTTTGTACTATATGAATTTATAGGATTTATCACAAACAGTTATTTTAATCTGTCAGGCAGTAAACATTTGTATATTGTCTCTTTAGTAAGTATATTAACAATATTTTTACTGACATTTTTATATAATGCAAACCTTAAACTGCGTTTGCTTAGTGCCATATCTTATCATATTCTAGGCGGCTTATCAGAAGTTGTAATATATATCATTATATCCTACTTTCCAAAGGAAGACAGAGTAAAAATACTCTCCCAAAACGGTATCTGCCTTGCTATATCACAGATTTTATTTTTTGTATTTATAATGTTTGCTGTTCTTTTCGTAAAAAGAAAAAAGAGTGAATTGCTTACATTGCAATACTCAATACTTATCTTATTTACACCGGTTTTAACTAATATACTTATTTTAAGTATCTCTAATGCACCACAAAATAATATTTTTCATAAAACAATAAATACACTTGCAATAATAGGACTTCTTGCTGCAAATATAATAAACTACTTTTTGCTTGACAACCTTTTAAAAATAAAAGAATTGGAAATCACCAAAAAACAGTTAAATGATAAACTTGAATATCAGACAAAGAAATATCTGCTTTTATCAACAACCTATAAAAATTCACGCAAGATTATCCACGATGTTAAAAAGCATTATTTTTTCATAAGGGAATGCCTGCACAAACAACACTACAATGAGATTGATGACTATCTTAATACATCAATCGGAGATATGGAGCAGACTTTCAACCGCATCAATACCGGAAATCTTGTTATTGACTCTTTTGTAAGTAACTATATGATGCTTGCGGAACATAATAATATCGTATTTAAAACAAATATTAAAGTTGACCTTGATAATATACAGATATCCGATTATGATTTCAGCATTATTCTCGGAAATCTTTTGGATAACTGCTATAATGCGTGTGAAAAAATAATGCCGCCGAGAAAAAGAGAGATTGATGTTGATATTTTTACAACAGAGCGTGAACTTGTAATCCATTTATACAATACATTTCTCCCTGACACGATAAAATACGATGATGATGAACTTGTTCACGGTTATGGTACTGCTAATATTTTTAACATCACGCACACTAACCGTGGTAATTATAATAATTTTATCAAAGAAGATTTTTATCATGCTGTTGTTACTATTCCATGTAATATTGATAAATATAAGAAAATATAATTTGGCACTATCCAAGGATTGGTACAAAATAATGTGCTTAGCATCAGCAGAACAGATTGCAAATTTTTAGTTTTATTTACTTACATCTGATATTACCGATAATAATTTCAGCCATATACATATTCAATATATATGGCTGAAATCATGTAAATTTTATTAAACTATTCCTCAAAACACCGAAAACTTTACCACTACTCCGAGCACTACCGCATAGACTACCACAGACAAATAAGCTATCGCATCCTGTCTTTTATATTTTAAAGGCTTCATCTTCGTTCTGCCCTCTCCACCGTGATAGCATCTCGCATCCATCGCAAGTGCAAGGTCATTCGCTCTCCTTGCCGCTGATATGAAAAGCGGTATGAGTATCGGAAGCATTGCTTTTATCCTCTGGATGACATTTCCCGACTCGAAGTCTGCTCCTCTCGCCATCTGTGCTTTCATTATCTTGTCCGTCTCATCGACAAGTATCGGTATAAATCTGAGTGCTATCGACATCATCATTGCAATCTCGTGTACGGGTACTTTTATCTTATTCAATGGTTTTAATAGTTTTTCAAGTGCATCCGTGAGCTGATTTGGCGTTGTTGTGAGCGTCATAAGCGATGAACCTATGATAAGAAATGTAAGTCTTAGTGCCATAAACACTGAGCGTTTGACACCCTCAAGCGTAATGGTAAATACCCATGCTTTTACGAGCACTACCTCCCCGGGTGTCCAGAACAGGTTTAATGCCGCCGTAAATATGAGCATGAACATGATAGGTTTAAGACCTTTTACCATGAACTTAAATGGCACATGGGATATTTTTACAAGTATTGCAAAGAATAATGCTGCAATTATATATCCGCTAAATTTATTAAAGCAGAATAATGATATTAGATATGCTAATGTTCCAACCACTTTTACTCTTGGGTCAAGCCTGTGTATTACTGA
>JBNMLR010000150.1:0-5709 GCA_050874945.1 Butyribacter sp.
GTCTGACGAGATGGAGGGATTTATATGGAGATTTTTAAATTATTTATTGGCGGAGAATGGATTGCCGGAGACAGCGGCGAGATGATAGATGTGGAAAATCCCGCTACAAAAGAAATCATTGCAAAAGTTCCAAAGGGAAATGAAGCTGATTGTAATAAGGCTGTTGAAGCGGCAAAGAAAGGCTTTGAGGTCTGGAAAGATTATTCGGCAAAGATGAGAGCAGAGTGTCTTTATAAACTTGCCGATTATTTTGAGGAGCATAGCGGTGAGATTGCGGCTACGATTACGGCTGAACTTGGCGCACCGGTAAAAATGTCGGAGGACTGGCACGTCAGTGCGGCGGCAGGCGAGACAAGATTTTTTGCTGATTGTGCAAAAGATTTTAATTATGAGGAAAAGAAAGAGGGCTATATTTTAAGAAGAGAGCCTTTTGGCATCGTGGCAGGGATAACACCGTGGAACTATCCGCTCGACCAGATAACGCTTAAAATACTTCCGGCACTTGCGGCAGGAAACTGTGTGATATTAAAACCGAGCCAGATGGCACCTCTGACTGCTTATCATTTTGCGAAAGGTGTTGAGGCAGCAGGCTTTCCGAAAGGAGTGTTCAATCTTGTGACAGGCAGGGGCGGCGAGGTTGGAAATGTGCTTGCGAGCCACCCCGACATAAGGATGATTTCTTTTACGGGTTCAACTTCGGCAGGGCGTGAAGTCGGACGGCTTGCACTTAGCAACATAAAGAAATGCACGCTTGAACTTGGCGGAAAATCAGCGGGTATCGTGCTTGAGAGTGCTGACATGGAGGCGGCTGTTGATGCCGTTCTAACAGACTGTTTTATGAACACGGGTCAGACCTGTAATGCCATCACAAGGATGCTTATACCTGAGTCAAAGAAAAAAGAACTTGAAGAATTGATGGTAAAAAGAGCAAAAAAATTTGTCGTTGGAAATCCGCTTGATGAAAATGTGGATATAGGTCCACTTATAAATGAAAAATCATTTAATAAAGTAAAAGAGTATATAGAAATCGGAATAAAAGAGGGAGCGACAATGCTTGTCGGGGAAGTGCCTGACGGATGCGAAAACGGTTATTATGTTAAGCCTGTGATATTTACGGATGTGAAAAACGATATGCGTATTGCCGCAGAGGAGATATTCGGACCGGTACTTTCAGTCATCACATATGATACCGTAGAAGAAGCCATAAAGATAGCTAATGACAGTCCGTATGGTCTTTGCGGTGCTGTTTACGGAAAAGAGGAAGATGCCGTCGAGACTGCAAGGCATATGGATACGGGAGTTATCTGTATAAACGGTGCAGGAATATGTTCGGGAGCACCGTTTGGTGGATATAAAGAATCAGGAATCGGCAGGGAGAGCTGTGTGCAGAGTGTTGATGAATATATGGAGATAAAGGCAATCTGTTTGTAGAAAGATTTTAGTTGTGGCTGTGCATTGATGATTTTTAGTTGTTAATGCACAGCCTGTTTTAATGTTATAGGAAACTTCTCGTTTTCTGACAGGTGATTATAAACGATTTTTTTGTCTTTTTTGTGAATTTCAGGGTAGATTTAGACGCATTTTGGGTCGATTCGTGCAGAGTGCCACAATAAAAGAGCGGCGGGTAGTATAATAGCATTACATTATTTAATTGATAAAGAAAGGAGATGTGATAAATATGAAGAAGCGTATTATGTCGCTGGCATTGGTTTTGGTTATGGTTTTTAGCATTTTGCCGATGATGCCGGTACGCGAATCAGCCGCAGAGGAAACGGAAGAAACAGAGACTTTATTTGACAGATATATTCCGGTCAATCAGGCATATTCTGCAAAGGTAAGTCCGTTCAGTGTTACGGAGGGAGTAAGTTACAGTTTTACCATCGGTACCAGATTTAAGGATGAGACAGCGGATGTCATTATGTTTGCGGATGAACTTAAGAGAAGTGAGATGCAGGGGCAGTTTTTCAAGATAAATTATCTTGGCACTGTTGGAACTATGAGTAAGTCTGATGTAATGAAATATTTTGACATTAGTGAAAATACTTATCTGCAGGTAATGGGAGATCCTAATGCCGTGATTTATGAGAATACGAGAAAGTGGCTTACAAAGGACAGCATAATTATCTCTGTTGACCTTTATGACGAAGATAAGAACTTTGTCAGAACTGTTAGTCCGGCTACGGCTATCATGGCAGTAGGACCTGACGGACAGTTTGTCACCTGTTCAATGCCGCATGGATATACCTGTTCCATCTTTTTCTCTACACAGGACAATCTCTTTAAGGGAACGGACGATAAGAGTTCCAGCGTTTATACGCGTTTTGATGCTGAGCATATATGGCTGGAGGACAAGAGTATTGCGGATAATCTTATAAGTTCTACAGACAGCAAATTAGATTATAAATATACACAGCACGCTGCACTTAAGGGTACGCCACAGTATATGACAAACAACATATTAAGCGTCAATGAGTTTATTGCTCCTGACAATACATATTATCAGGTGGGACACAAAAAAGGTGATGTAGACCCAAGTGTCATGAACAAAGTTGAGAATGTTACGGATTACTCGGAGAATGTCATTTCAGTGGGTGACGGAGTTACGAGAAGAACCGTTCTGACTTCAGATGGTACACTCTATGGCATTTCCAGCAATTATGAAATGAAAGAGCTTGCAACCGGTGTCAAACAGGCGGGTATGCTGCATTATCTGACAAATGGCGGTGAAGTAAAGGAAATCAAAAGCGGAAAGACTATAGCAACTGACTGTAAAGCATTTTCTGAACACCGTTATGGCAGAGTTATCGGTGTATTAAAAAATGACGGTGTTTTCACGATGGGTTATACATACCTCGGTGAAGAAAGGTATTATGAAAAGGGACTTGTATATGGCGAGATGAAAAATGTAACAACTATCGTTCCGGGTGGTGTCTGCACTAAAAACGGTAAATTTTACCGCTGGGTAGAAGATATTGAAATCGGCGGTTATACGATGGACCCAAGCACAGGCTCATTTTCACAATCTTATACACTTAATCTTAAACTTGAACTTTTAACATCGAATGCCGTGCGTGTTTTTCCGTATGAGTATTACACAAGGCAAAAAGATTCAATCAACTCAGCGACCGGGACTGTTGAAGTTGCAAAGACCGGTTTTGTTGAAAATGCTGACGGTAAGATGTGGGCATTTGGTTTACAGGATACTGAAACGATGGGGACTATGACGGATAAAAAAGGTACGAAGTCTCTTATAAGACATATATTCCCGGTATATCAGAGCGTAAAAACTTCAGGATTTGACCATGCAAACTTTATGGGATTTGTACCTGAGGACAGCAATGAAGTATCTATGCTTATAAACAATCATTGTTCTAATGACAGACCAAAGGTACTTAAGTCGGGCGTTGACTATCTTACGGATGTTCCGGGTGGTTACAGGGGACTTGATGGTTATGCGTATGAATTTGACAATGATGTAGACACCGGTACGCCTATAAGAAGTTTCAAAAAGAAAGCGGTTACTTTTCATCATCTGCATGACAGAAGTGAGATGTTTAGTGCAATCAATACTACAACAGGAAGAAAGACAATTCCTAACCTTGATCTTTTACCAAATGTGGCAAGAAGTTCTTACAGGATGGACAATAAGAGTGGAGATACGGTTCTGCTTGAACGCACGGACGGTTCTATGTGGATGACACAGGTTTATCCTGCGGCATCGGCATCTGCAATGGTTGCAAAACTTGGCGGCTGGGAGTGCTCAAACGCAATTCAGATTACTAAAGCTACCAAAAAGAAAACATCAACTGTTGATTATATAAATCTTGTGAGCCAGAATGTACTGGAGCAGAAGTTCCCGGCAATCAAAAAAGGTACACCGGTTGAAACAGATACGCCTAAGTATATGAGTTCAAAATATTATTCTCAGATTACAACAGGTAAAGCGGATACATATTCGCGTGAGGGCAAAACTTTTCTGCTACTCGTGACAAAATCTACCTGCGTTTATTCAAAGAGGATGAAGAAAACCATTAAAGCTGCCATAGAAAAAGCGAAAGTTCCTATTTACGGCTGTGTTGATGATTACTCATCGCTGGAGTTTGTCTGGAGTCATACAAAGTTAAACTCTCTTGATATGCCTTACTTTGTATTGGTAGATGGAGACAAGAGTGTAAAAATTTACAATGGAGTCCGCACACAGAAGAAAGTCAATTCGATACTTAAAGCTGCAAAGAAGATAGGTGTAGCAAATGATAAATTGTCGACAGCGGCTGCCGAAGTAAAGACAAAATACCCAGGTAATGAGATTTCGGTCGACAACAATGAATGGGGAGTTTTAAAGTCAGTAAATAAAGAAAGATTTGCGAATAAACTTCCACTTCTGACTATGCCGGAGGCTTTACAGAAAGCGTGCGATACCCGTGAAGAAGAGGTTGTATTACTGTATGACCATACCCGTCCAAATGGCAAAACAGCATATTCCACAATTTCGGAAGAATTTACGCATCAGAATGAAGCTGAGAATATAGCAGAAGGACAGCACAGTGCAGCTAAGGTAGTGTCTGACTGGATGAATGTTAAGAATGACCGTGCAAATATACTCAATGCCAAATTTGGATATATGGGTGCCGGATATATGAACACGGACCCGACTTACTGGGTACAGATGTTTACGGACTGTGCCGGTTATGAATCGGTTACTACAAGTGCAGGAACGATGAAGTTTAAGACAGTCAAAGCCATGCAGAATGAATATCTTATCTGCACGGATAAAAACGGAGTTAAATCATATATGCCTTTAGATGCAAGTGTTATGAGTAAGAAAGGGAATAAATACACACTTAAATTAAACGGAAAGAATGTCACACTGACAGTGACAGGTAAGTAAAAAGCATTTGATGATGTATTAGGGAGTGCATCATTAATGAATAGATTATACTAAGTCAGGCTTATGATTTAACAATATCAGGCAGGTAGCAGAGCGGATTAAGAATACCTGTTTGATAAATGAAAAAAATGAATATTTATAAATAAAAAATGTGCTGTTGCCATAAAAAGACATCAGCACATTTTTTTTTATGTTATAGGAAACTTCTCGTTTCCAATAACATAAAAAACACTCCGTGAGGATGCGCATTTCGCGGAAAAGAAATAAATGCTATGCATTCCGCTCAAGCGCGAAAGAGTCGCAAGCGACTCTTTGTTCTTTTTGTGAGTTAAAGTTACAATGAAAGTATAACTATGAAGAAAAATTTTTGTTAAGTGTTTGTATCAGTTGCGATGGGAAAACTGATGATTACATTGAACTGGTCGCCATCGATTTTTATTTTAAATGCGCCGCCACAGGCATTTGTAAATTCTTTGGCTATCGAAAGTCCAAGTCCGTTTCCCTCTGTGTTTCTTGCCTTGTCACCACGGCTAAATCTTTCGAGTATTTCTTCCTCCGTGAAATCCATTTCATAAGATGAAGTGTTTTTAAGTATGAGTTTCACGGTGTTTTCTTCGGTGGTTTCAGTTATAAAAATCCGTGTGCCTTTTAGTGAATATTTAAGTGCATTTCCTATGATATTCTGCATTACACGGTAAAGTCTGCTCCCGTCCGAATTTATGAAAATATCTTTTTCAGGCATTTTTAATTTAATGTCAAGCCCGCTTTTTTGTACGGCATCGTCCATATCGGTGAGAGTCTGTACGATGAGTTTGTTAAGA
>JBNMLR010000151.1:0-5696 GCA_050874945.1 Butyribacter sp.
ATTAGTAGCAATATAGTATATATTTTCAAAAAATCAAAAATATTAAATAAAAGATAAAAAACAGAGTCGTTGAGAAAATCAGCGGCTCTGTTTTTGTTAAATGTTTGGCATGGCTTTTGCCAACTGCTTCTTGTGAAAACGATATATAAGTGTTATTATAAATATAAGATACTTAAAAAAATAATACTATCAGGCATTTGGCTTGATAAAGTATTAGAATTGTTTAGGGGAGATAAATGGGTAGAGAAAATAGAGGTATCAGAATTTCATTTAATTCGCCAGTTATTTTGATTTTTTCAATAGCGTGTCTTTTAGTTTTGGGGCTTGGCTATATGACCGGAGGAGTTTCAGACAGGTTATTATTTTGTGTATATAGATCGTCTTTGTCAGATCCTTTGACATATTTCAGATTTTTCGGTCATGTTCTTGGTCATGCAAACTGGGAACATTTTCTTAGTAATATTATGATGATTCTTGTTGTAGGTCCGCTTCTTGAAGAAAAGTATGGCTCGACAGATACACTGCTTGTCATATTGACGACAGCATTTGTCACCGGACTTATTCATTTTATATTTTTCCCAAATGTTGCTCTTTTAGGGGCGAGTGGTATTGTTTTTGCGTTTATACTGCTGGCAAGTATGACGAGTATAGAAGATGGAAAAATTCCGCTTACTTTTATTCTTGTCGCAGTTATCTATATAGGCGGTCAGATACGGGATGGAATTCTGGTAAAAGATGATGTATCAAATCTGACGCATATAATCGGAGGAATTGTCGGTTCTGTATTTGGATTTGCAATGAATAAATACAGGGTGAGGAAATATTGAGATTATTAAATCATGATAGTGATAAATGATTGCGGCAGAAATATTGAGATTGCAATTATATCATTAAATAAAAATACCAATACCGACGGATATTGAGGTGGTAAGAGTGTCATTTAAGCATATAAAAATTCAAAGCCTTAACGATTTCTTTGTTCCGCTTAGCGGACGGAGTGAAAAGGGGATTTATTTTTATCGTTTTAATAAAACATCTGACAAAATAGATGAATTTATTTATAAATATTATAATGCAGCGAGAAAATCAGGTGTTGTAATTGATGGGAAGATAGGAAATCCGACTGAAAGTAATCTTTCGTATTATCAGGAGATTATGGGGATGGATTTTCAGATGAGCATGGGATTTATTTCTGATGCTTTGAAAAAATGGCTGCCACGCATGAGAGCAATTCAGCGTGAAAATATTGCATGGGCGATATATGATGTTCTTGACGGACTGCGAAGAAGCGGTAAGAATGAAAATATGCTTAAAAATGCGTATATTAAATTTATGTGCTGGCTTTACTATAAATTTGAGAGTGTCGTGGAGCAGATGAACGGTGAGAATATCCCAAAGATTTTTTTCGTGGGGGATATTGTCGGTTATGAATTTATGCTTATAAATATACTTGCTGATGCGGGATGCGATGTTGTTTTTGTTCAGCCACATGGAGATGCGTCTTATCTTATGGTTGACAGGAATTTAGAAAAATCTTTTGAGTATGTGGGAGAAAACGGTGCGGCAGAGCAAAATATGGTGAGAACGTTTGCGGAAGATTTTAGTATAAAAAGTATGCTCGAAAACTATGATTTTAAGGCACAGAGAGAAAATAGTCAAGGGACGGGAAGTTCGCAGGCAGAAGAAAAGAGTACAAAATCTTTACAGAGCAAAAGAAGCTTGAATATAAAGGTTCAGAGTGCAGAAGCAGGCAGTATAAAAAGTATGGCAGACAGGGGCGGTTCACAGCAAAAAAGGTCGTACAAAGTTTCTACTCATAATTGCACTAATGTCTGGATAGAGGGTAAAGGACTTGACGATTTTTTGCAGCCGACAGGGGTAAGAAAAGACAGATTTAGGAAATTATGTGAAAACGAAAGAAATACAGAAAAAGTAAACAATATAGAAAATGCACAAAATTCATATAATATAAGAAATGCAGAAAATAATCTGGAAAATAGGATGTTTTCTGCTGATAATGCACAGGGTTATGGAACAAATCAGGATAAAATGTTTTTCAACTGTTATGTAAGGATAAACGGTGTCTGGGATAAACTTACATATGAAAACGAACTTTACCAGTTTTATCTTTCTCTTAAGGCTATGAAGCGAAATGTTGTTGTCGTTAGTGAAATGATACCGAAGCCTGATGTTGATGAGATTGCAAAGATAAGGAGAGGAAATTACCGTGATGTTTTTCAGCTTGTAAAGGGGCTTGAATTAAATATCAGTTTTACCGAAAATCCGATAGTTAGTGAGTTTCTTATCAACTCTTTTGAGGAGACTGTCTATGGTGAAGTGGACAGGCTTGGAACGGGTGCAAATATAAATAAAATATTGAATAAAGCCGTATATCTTCTTTGTTTTATTAACAGATACCAGACGCAGCTTTTTAAGAATTTCAGTTATGACAATATACCGTGTTTTATTTATATGGGTGGCTGCAATGATGAAAATGAGGCCATGTTTATGCGTTTTCTTGCAAGGACACCGACGGATGTGCTTATTTTATGTCCAAACAGGGCAGAAAGATGCAGACTTGAGGATAATATCCTGTATGATATAAATTATGAGGAACAGCTTGCCATAAATAAATTTCCTATACAAAATTCGGGACTGCACATAGGTACGGCGGCATACCATGCCGAGAGAGAGCTGGACACGCTTATGTATAATGATGATACCATATTCAGGGATAAACAGTATGATAAAGCACGGACTGTTTCGTTGCAGACTATGGATAGGGAAATCAAGATTTTGTGGGAGACTGAGATTAAGTACAGACCGGGATTTTCGACTGTTGACGGCTCTGTAAATATTCCGGTTATCTTTTCTAAGTTTTCGGGTGTAAAAGACGGAAATGTCAGAGAATATATGATAATGTTAAAACAGCTTATGACACCTGAAACGGTTGTTGTAGACAAAGTTCCTAATATTCTTTCGACAGATGCAAATCCAATCAAAGAATATGCCACAGAATTTTTTAAGAATGGCAGACTTCACAGGGACAAGGTAAAAAAAAGCAAGGCATATCAGTATGGTTTTCTGCGTGATGAGATGCAGGATTATATTCTTGATAAGCTTGAATTTTTGATAGAGCAGAAATATATTAAGGGGACTTTTGAAAATGGAACTGAATATACCATAGTTTCGGTGGCACTTAATCTGCCCAAAGAAGTTACAAGGCTTTTGCAGGCATTTGATTTTACTAAGAAAAATCCAAAACTTTTGTATATAAATACATCAGACGAGCTGCTCACTTTAGAAGATACAATTTATTTGACTTTTTTGCATCTGCTCGGTTTTGATGTTGCTTTATTTGTGCCTACGGGTTACAATATGGAAAATTATTTCAATTTGAAACTTATGGAAGAACACCAGCTCGGTGATTATATATATGATATTCAGATACCGGACTGGGAAAGTATTCCGTTGAGTTTGCACACATCATGGCGTGACAGGTTGTTCAGGCGTGGTTGAGATGAATATTAAGGAGGATAAGTATGGGACTAGATTTTGGAAAAAGGGAACAGACAGCAGTTCAGCCGGCGGTTCAGAATGAGATTGAAACGGTTGAGGCATATGATATTGTTGAGGACAGAAAGCAGATGAACACTGAGCTTGTGGGTTCAGATGAGGTTGACGCGCTTGTCAGCACTATCGAGGTAAACAATCTTGAGACGATAGTGTCTTTTGGTGCTGAAGCGGCAGAGGAGATTTCAAAGGCTTCTGACATAGTTCTTAACAGTATGAGCATGAGCCAGATTGATGAGTCGAGCGAGATGCTCAATTCACTTTCAAAGATAATGTCAAAGTTTGATATTGATGAGCTTAAGGAGGACAAAGGACTTTTTAATAAGTTATTTGGAAATCTGAGAAAGCGGCTTGAAAAAATCTTACAGAAATATCATACAATGGGTGATGAGGTTGACAAGATATATGTTCAGCTTAAGCAGTATGAGAGTGAGATAAAACAGTCAAACAGAAATTTAAACCAGATGTTTGATGCAAATGTCGGTTATTATCATGAACTTGTCAAATATATTCTTGCCGGTGAGCAGGGATGCAGGGAACTTGAAGATTATATCGCACAGAGACAGCAGGACTACGAAAATACGGCTGACAATGCCATTCAGCTTGAACTTTCAAGCCTTAACAATGCGTTGATGATGCTTGAACAGAGAACACAGGATTTAAGAACGGCGGAGAATGTTGCAATGCAGTCAATTCCTATGATAAAAACTATGGAGTACAGCAACATGAACCTTGTCAGAAAGATAAATTCTGCATTTATCGTTACATTACCTGTATTTAAGCAGGCACTTGCACAGGCAATCATGCTAAAAAGGCAGAAGATACAGGCAGAAGCAATGTCGGAGCCTGACAAAAAGACAAATGAAATGCTTATAAAAAATGCAAAGAATACAGTTGAGCAGTCAAAGATGACGGCACAACTTGCATCAGGCAGTTCAATAAAGATAGAGACTCTTGAAAAGACATGGAGAACCATTGTAAACGGTATCGACGAGACAAGAACTATTCAGGAAAATGCGAGAAAACAGCGTATCGATGATGCAGCAAGACTCGACCAGATTAAAAAGGAGTTCATGGAGACATACGGTGGAACTGTTAAGCGTTAATAAAAACTTAAGTATTAGATAAATACTTTTAGTGTTATACTTATTATATATCAATGATGCTACGGATTGCCATGTGATTTTCGCAATCCTGCTAACACATTGCATTATTATTGTCGGTGCTTGCACTTTGCATCATATGTAAATGTATAAATAAATTTTTACATCTAATAAGAGGAGGAAATGAGTTATGCCAATTAATTTATCAAAAGGACAGAAAGTAGATCTTACAAAAGGAAACCCGGGACTTAAAAATGTTATGGTAGGTCTTGGATGGGATGTTAATGCGTTTGATTCGGGAGCAGATTTTGACCTTGATGCAGCCGCATTTATGGTTGGTTCAAATGGCAAATGCCCGACAGAGAAAGAGTTTGTATTTTATGGAAATCTTGAACATCCGTCAGGTGCAATAAAGCACATGGGTGACAACCGTACAGGTGACGGTGAGGGCGACGATGAGCAGATAGAGGTAAATCTTGCCGATATTCCTGCAAATATTGAAAAAATTGCTTTTACGGCAACCATCTATGATGCTGAGACAAGGAGACAGAACTTCGGTCAGGTGTCAAATGCTTATATAAGACTTGTCAATGTCGAGACTAACGAGGAGATTATAAGATACGACCTTGGAGAAGATTTCTCAATCGAGACGGCAGTTGTAGTCGGCGAGATATACAGACACAACGGAGAATGGAAGTTCAATGCGATAGGAAGCGGTTTCCAGGGCGGTCTTGCTGCACTTTGCGGACATTATGGAATTGAAGTTGCCTAAAGTGTAAAGAATAAAATGTTTCACACAGGATTTGTGTTTGTGCACGCTTGACACAAATCTTATGTGTGAAATATATATTCACTATATATAAAAATGTGTGCAGAATTGAGGGTAGAAATGTCAATAAGCTTAAAAAAAGGACAGAAGGTGAGTCTTACAAAGGAAAGTGCCGGTCTTTCAAATGTACTTGTAGGTCTTGGATGGGATGTTAATGCGTTTGATTCGGGAGCAGATTTTGACCTTGATGC
>JBNMLR010000152.1:0-5686 GCA_050874945.1 Butyribacter sp.
GGATAAAACTTAAGACAAAAAGTCAGGTTATAAGCGAAAGTGTTGCCAAAGGCGACATAATAAGCCAGGAACCAAAGTCCGGAAAAAAATATAACAGTAACAGCAAAGACAAGAATATCCCTAAAAAGGAAAAAGTTCCTAAAAAAGTAAGTATTGTGGTAAGTCTCGGTGCACCGACACCTACTCCTGCACCTACTGAACCGCCTGCACCTGCGGTACCGAAGCCTGACAGCAGCAAAAAGGCGGATAAGTCGAAAGGAAGAAGTAATAATGATTTTGGTTCGTCGGGCGGAAGCAGTAAGAAAAAAACTACAGGTAAAAAGTCAGACAAGAAAAAATCAAAAGCTAATAATTCAGGTGATGATTTTATAAGTGATGACAGTGACTTTGATTTTTAAAGATACGAGGAGGTGGTAAAAATGGACAAAACACTTGTTGACCCCAACAGACTTTGTATGGGATGTATGGAGTTATTGGAAAACACCGGTGTGCCATGTCCAAAATGCGGATTTTCATTAAAAGATTATCAACAGCCGGAAAATGGTATGCCACCGTACGAGATACTCAACGGCAAATATCTTGTCGGAAAGGTCATAGGAATAGGTGGTTTTGGCATTACCTATATAGGATGGGATTTTTACCAGAGCAAAAAGGTGTGTATAAAAGAATATTTTCCAAAAGGCGTGGCAAAGAGAGAGCAGACGACAACCTATTCCACGGAATACAGTACATACAGTATGGATGTGTTTACGGTCAATACAAAAAAAGCTGCTTATCTTGGCGGTCTTAAGGGATATATAAAAGAAGCAGAAACACTTTCGAAATTTTACGGTATGCCGGGAATAGTTTCCGTAAGGGATTTCTTTTACGGAAACAAGACGGCATATATAGTTATGGAATATATAGACGGGATAAATTTCAGGCAGTTTGCAAAAAGCTCAGGTGGAGTTTTACAGAGCTATATATTGTTTGAACTTTTAAAAGATGTGATTAAGGCATTGAACACTGTGCATAAGGAGGGCGTGATACATAGAGATATAAGTCCTGATAATATTATGCTCAACGATAAATTTAAGGCAAAATTGATAGACTTTGGAGCTGCAAAACACAGTGGAGCAGGTCAGGAGACATCCATTTTTCTGAAACACGGTTATGCACCTATAGAGCAGTATGACAGAAACGGAAATCAGGGACCGTGGACAGATGTGTATAGTCTTTGTGCCACAATGTATTATCTGCTGACGGGGATAAAATTGCAAAAGGCTTATGAGCGTGTCGCAGAAGATAAGACAATACCTCTTAATATGTTCAATATAGAAATAGAAGATTATCAGGCAAATGCTATATTAAAAGGTCTTAATGTGCAGATAGAGGACAGATACCAGTCAATGGCAGAGTTGTATTATGACATTTATCATGAGTATCTGCCGGGAGAAAAGCCGCAAAAACCGGCTGCCGGGGCAGTGCTGCCAAAGACAATGCCTGAGATAATGCCGATACCTGATATTACAAGAGAAGAGGCAGCAATGCAATATTTAAAACAGCACAGTGAGGATTGATATGGAAAAGACAAAGATTTGTATGGGATGCTTTGAGGAACTGCCCGACGATGCCACGGTATGCAGCATATGTGGATTTGATAACAAAAACATAAAGCGGGAAGTTCAAAAATGGTGTCAGGGGGCGGTCATAGATAAGAGATGGCTTTTGGGATGCTGTTTCAGTCAAAGCGATACATATACGATATGGAGAGCATGGGACAGTGTGCTGGAGATAAAATGCTTTTTGCTCGTGTTTAATGATGACAGCGACATGGCTCTTTCGGATATAGCAGTCTTATCAAAAGAAAATGATATTGACTTTAAGATATTGTCGGCAGGGATTGTGCTTGACATAAAAGTTTTATGTATTTCGGCAGACAGAACTGATATTAAGGAAGATGAGCTTTGCATAAAAGAAGACGCCGGGAGCGGAAAAGACTTAATATCCCATATTGACAATGGAAATACAGATAAAAATGATATATTGCCTGCGGATACTCTTTTGAATGACAGGTATCAGATATTAGGTGTCATAGGGATTGGCGGATTTGGAATTACTTATCTTGCAAAGGATATAAATCTTTTGAGAAATGTAGCTGTTAAGGAATACTTTCCTAAACAGTGGGTTCAGAGAGAACAAAATTATGTATCAATAAGACAGTCGGGGATGGTCGAGCCGTTTAAATACGGACTTAAATCCTTTGTCAGTGAGATAAAAATGACAGCTAAATTTATACACACTGAAAATATCGTGACAGTAACCGATGCCTTTTTTGAAAATGATAGTGCATACATGGTAATGGAGTACATACAGGGGGAGAGCATAGGCAGAGAACTTAGAAAGAGAAAAAATGAATTGTATGATACGCAGGAGATAAAAGAGATATTTGTTCCGGTATTAAAAGCACTTTCTAAGATGCACGAAAGGAAAATGATACATTGCGACATATCACCCGCTAATATAATAAGGAAGAAAAATGGTGAGATCGTTCTTATAGATATGGGAGCGGCAAAGTATATATATGATAAGAAAATGACATTTGCGGCGTCATTTTTAAAGCCGGATTATGCAGCTCCTGAACAATATCAGACGGCAAAATCGGGCAAGGCAGGCAACGAGGGGACATGGACGGACATATATGCCGTCGGTGCGACAATGTATCATTGTCTTACATTAGAGAAAGCACCGGATGTGATAAAAAGACTTGAAAGCGGAACAGATAAGATAAAAGTAGAACACAGATTTAAGCTCCGTGACAGAAAAAAGTGGATAAAACTGGCGTGTGACTGCATGGAACTTGATAGGACAAAGAGGATACAGGAGTCATATACGGTGTTAGAAAGAATTGATGAATTGAGTTAGGAGGTACACATGGAGAAAAAAGGTTTTAAATGGCAGATGTGTGTCGGTGCTGTTTTTATGATAATCATAATAATATCACTGTTTTTGCCGTCAATGAGCATTTCGGGAGAAAAATATCTGAAAACGGCAGTACAGATAAATAAGTATGCAAAAGACGAGGACTCAAAAACAGCAAAAAAGGCACAGGTTGATAAAAAAGTCATAGACAAATACAAAGAAAATACAAGTAAATGGGATGATAAGGTAAAAGAATTTGATGATAAGATTGACAAGAAAGACAAAGGAAGTTCTATCTCACAGATAATGTTAGTCAAATGGCTCTTTACTGCTGATGATGAGATTGACGATATAGAGGGAATAACAAAAAAAGCCGGTGAAAAAAAATCAGGCAGTAAGAGTGCCCAAAATACAGGTATTCTCTCGGCACAGAAAGCATCGGCAAAGATGAAAAAATCTTCAAAGAAGTCAACAAAGAAATCAACCAAAAAGACAACAACGAAACAGAAAAGCTCAAAAAGTAAAAATAAGGCAAAAAAATCGACGGCTAAAAAAAGCAATTCCGCTAAAAAATCGGCAAAAAAGCTGAGTGACAGTGATGTAAAGAATGTATTTAAGATTATGGCAATATTATTGTTAATTCCTGTACTTTTGGCAGTAGCATCGCTTATAGTCATTGCTGTCACAGGAAAGACAAACCAGATAATGATGATAGCCACGGGAGCAGTGACTGTTGTTGCAAGGCTTATCTATTCATTTATGATACCGGGAATGATATGGGACAAGATAGACGATTATGTAAAAAGTATCACGCTTGTCGATGCAAGATTGTTTGATATAGACGGTGTAGGCAAATATGCCGTGTCAAAAATAATGAGCAACTGCACGGGAGCAGGTGTATATGTAACACTTGTGGCAGGAGTGTTTCTTATTGTAGCAGGAATACTCTTTATGACGGCATTAAAACCTGAAATGGAAAAGGAGGAGTCAGAGGAAGAATGGGATTTTGGACATATACCACCGATACCGCCACAGCCGATAAATCCACAATATCCATATGACCCGCCAATGCCGCCACAGCATGATGATGGAAAAAATCAAATTTTTACACCGCCGACACCAAATCCGGATGGTTATGTTGGTGAAGACGGAAAGCATTATATGACGGGAATGCCACCAGAGGATTTTGTATCAGAAAATTATGCAGGAGATATGACAGTAGCAGGTGAAGATATAGGCACTGGTGCAGAGCCAGAGCCGGGAGGATATAAACCTACACCGGGCATGCTTCCAAAATCAGGATGCTTATATGGAATGGAGGGAGAATACAGTTCTTCCGAACTTGTGATGAATGACGGAGATGAAGTGATACTCGGCAGAGATCCGAAGTGTGCGACACTTGTATTTAGTTATCCGAAGATAAGCAGAAGACATTGTGGAATAAGATATAATGGTACAGAGCAAAGATATTATGTTATAGATTATTCATCAAATGGAATTGAATTTTCGGATGGAACAAAAGCAATAAAAGGTCAGTATGTAAGTGTTGCACCGGGAACAATATTGTATATGGCAGGAAGACATGAAGCAATAAAACTGGGATAAAGTTATCAGCCGCAAAAGCAAAGCATTATTGTTCACATTTACAGTGTGGGTGGTAACGCAAAAAAACTGGTGCGGAGGATGAACAGTCAGGGTGAAGTATGAGGTAGGATATGTTACGGATAGGAATATGTGATGATGACAGAGAGTATAGAGAAAAGATACATGATTTAGTGATACATTCAATATTTTCTTATGACGATGCACAGGTAGTACATTATATGTCGGGAAAACAGGTGGTTGATGATATAGAAAAAGAAGAATTTGACATTGACCTGTTGCTTTTAGACATAAATATGCCGGAATATGACGGATTGAATACTGCAAAATATATACGGGAAAACAATGTTGATGTGGATATTATATTTATAACTGTATCTGCGGAGCATATATTTGACGGATATACTTATAAGGCATTTTCATACATATTAAAGCCTGTAGACAAAAAGCGTCTAGATGATGAAATAGGCAGATACATGACAGAACGGTCGAAATGCACAAACTGCCTGCATATATCGGTAAATGGAAAAAAAGAGCAGATACTTCTTGATAAAGTCTATTATTTTGAAGGCGAAAAAAGAAAAATAAAAATATACCAGAAAGGCGAGAGTATAAGCTTTTATGCCAAAATGAACGAGCTTGAAGAAATGCTTCAACAGTATGGATTTGTAAGGTGTCACCAGAGTTATCTGGTAAACAAAAAATATATAACGGGAAGTTCGAGAACAGAGATAAAAGTAGGTGAAAGTGTATTACCGATAAGCAGACGCTATCAGGAAGAAATCAAAAAAATATTATAGGGGGGGATTGAATTGAAAAATGACATATTGACAATGCAGGTGACAAGAAGCCTTGCTTTATCTGAGGATAAACAGGGAGGTTTGATATGTATAAGAGGAACGCATATCGGAAAGCTGATACCTCTGCCAAGTGACCAAAAGGTGATATTTGGCAGGGATGCGACACAATGCACATATGCGATAACAGATGCACAGGTGAGTAGAAAGCATTGCGAGATAACATATGTAGGAGCATTAAATAAGTATCGTGTAGTGGATTGTTCAAAAAATGGAACATTTCTAGGAAACGGAGCAAGGCTTGAAAGAGAAAAGGAATATTATCTTTCATCAGCAGAGGAGTTGTATATGGGAAATGAGGACAACCTGTATAAGCTCAGATAAAC
>JBNMLR010000153.1:0-5681 GCA_050874945.1 Butyribacter sp.
AGACTATTCAGGAGTTTGACGGACCGGGCATCATCCAGGGAATACATAATACTGACAAATCAATCACAAGTTTTGCAAAGGCTTGTTTCAATTATGCACTTGATACAAAACAGGATTTATGGTTTGCCACAAAAGACACTATTTCAAAGATTTATGACCACAACTTCAAAGACATATTTAATGACCTTTATGAAGCTGAATATAAGGATAAATTTGAAGCGGCAGGCATAGAATATTTCTATACGCTTATCGATGATGCGGTAGCTCGTGTTATGAAAGCAAAAGGCGGATTTATCTGGGCTTGCAAGAACTATGACGGTGATGTAATGAGTGATATGGTATCATCAGCCTGCGGTTCACTTGCAATGATGACATCAGTGCTCGTGTCACCTACGGGAGTATATGAATATGAAGCTGCACATGGAACAGTTCAGAGACATTATTATAAGCACCTCAAAGGTGAGGAGACATCTACAAACTCTGTTGCAACGATATTTGCATGGACGGGAGCACTCCGCAAGAGAGGTGAGCTTGACAACATTCCTGAGCTTATGACATTTGCAGATAAACTTGAAAAAGCAACGCTTGGAACAATCGAGTCAGGAAAAATGACAAAAGACCTTGCACTTATCACATCACTTGAGGATGTAACGGTACTTAACAGTCAGGACTTTATCAAGGCAATCAAAGAAAACCTTGACAAAGAACTTGCATAATGTAATTGAATTTTAAATGGCACCCCTGAAGTTTTGGATTTTGGCGGGTGCCTGTTTTAAAATGTATTCTTGAAATTCTTCATTCAAAAAATTTCGAGAGTACATTAAAAAGAAAAGGAGGTTTTTATTATGAGTTTTGTTGTAGATGAAAAAATATTTGAGGGTAAAGTCGAACTTCCTTCAAAAGCGTTTACGCATGGTGCAAAATTTCATTCAGATGATGTTTTTGCAACAGCATTTCTTGAAATGATAAAACCTGATATTGATGTGATAAGAGGATTTGAAGTTCCGAAAGACTTTGACGGCATCGTATATGATATTGGCAGAGGAAAATTCGACCATCACCAGGAAGATAAGGAGTATAGAGAAAACGGTTGTCCGTATGCGGCTTTCGGTCTTTTGTGGAGAGAGTTCGGAACAGCGTGTGTCGGCGAGGAGGAGGCTGCAAGATTTGATGAAAAATTCATACAGCCGCTTGATGAATCTGACAATACGGGGTGTGACAATGATATAGCAAAGATAATATCAGAGTTTAATCCCGGCTGGGATACGGAGCAGGATTATGACGGCTGTTTTAAAAAAGCCGTGGAATTTGCAAAAGTAATACTTGTAAATCATTTTAATGCGGTCGCAGGAATATTGAGGGCATCTGAACTTGTAAAAGCTGACATGGAAAAATGTGATGGCGAGGTACTCGTGTTATCTAAATTTGCTCCGTGGAAAAATGCAGTTATCGACAGCGGATATAAGTATGTTGTCTATCCGTCAAACAGAGGTGGTTACAGTGTTCAGGGAGTTCCGTTGAGTATTGATGACAATACACTTGTATGTGATTTTCCGGAGGAATGGTGCGGAAAGGATGCAGATGAATTAAGACAGATAAGCGGAATAAAAACGCTTAGATTTTGTCATCCTAATGGCTTTCTTGCGGCAGCAGATACGCTCGAAGATGCGGTTAAAGCGGCGAAACTTTCTCTTGAAATTTCATATGGCGGTATAAATATGCTTACGCAGGGATAAAATTGAAAGCAGTGTGCATAATGTGAAATATATTATATTTCATATGTAAGATTTATGTCATGTGTGTGCAGACAAAAATCTTGCATATATGGATTTTTTACACTATAATTCTTGATTAAAAAATGTCGGAAATTTTGGGTTTCCGACATTTTTTTGAGTAATCTGTTGCTCTTTATTTTTCAGCTTCATTTATCGCCTTAACTGTCTGCTGTTGCTCTTTATTTTTCAGCTTCATTTATTGCCTTAACTGTCTGCTGTATATCCTCATATTTTAATTCATCAGGTGTAAATGAAAGTGTTGAGTGGATAGGTACACCGCCAAAACCGCATTTAAGGTCTTTTAATTCTTCCTCTAATGTTTTTTCTGAGTCCTCTTTGTGCTGTGCTTTTACGCATTTCATAAGCATTTCGTCGAGAGGTGCTTTGTTTTTGGCAAATCGTTCAACATCTTCACAGGTTGTAGTTTTGTTTACGACAAACGGAATTTTTACCGTAGATGTAAGAGTGACTTCTTTTGCATCTTTTATATCTCTTGATGATGCTCCGATAAGTATCTTATAATCACCTGACGGTGCATACCAGTCGTGTATTGTCTCATTATAATATGCCCATGCTCTGAAACCGAGAGTAAATGTAACTGTCTTTGTCTCGCCGGGAGCAAGTTTTACTTTTGCAAAATCTCTCAATTCTTTAACAGGTCTGTTATCTTCGTCTATGTGATTTTCAATGTAAAGCTGAACAACCTCAGCACCCTCGACCTCACCGATGTTCGTTATATCAACGCTGACTGTTACATTGTCATTATCATTAAATGAAAAATCATTATCTGATGCGTTCTTGCCGTTTATCTTCATATTATCATATCTGAATTTAGTGTAGCTTAATCCATAGCCAAATGGGAAAAGTACATTCATTTTCTTCTTATCATAATATCTGTAACCGATAAAAATTCCCTCGTTGTAATTTACTTTATCTCTGTTGCCGGGGAAGTTTAAATATGCAGGTGTGTCCTCAATGCGCAGAGGGAAAGACTCTGCAAGTTTTCCGGATGGATTTGCAACTCCGAACAAAAGATTGACGGCTGCTGCGCCTGAGGCTTCTCCGGCGAGATACATTTCAAGAACGGCATTAACCTTGTCAAGCCACGGCATAGTGATGGAAGAACCATTGTGCAGCACGACAACAACATTTTTCTGGACTTTGCATATTTCCTCTATAAGCTCATTCTGGCATTTAGGCATATCAATATGTTCTCTGTCAAAGCCCTCATTTTCAAATGCGTCCGGAAGTCCGGCGAAGATTACGGCAATATCTGCATTTTTAGCGGTATTAACAGCCTCGTTTAAAAGTGTCTCGTCAGTTATGTCCTTGTCGGTATTGTAACCTTTGGCATATGTAACATCAGCAAACTGTTTTGACGAATTTAATGCACTGTCTATCTTATGGCAGTTTATGTGGCTTGAACCGCCACCCTGAATACGGGGTCTGTCAGCAAATTCGCCGATAAATGCAATCTTCTGATTTTTGCTTAGCGGGAGTGCACCATTGTTCTTTAAAAGAACGGCACAGTTTTCAGCAGTTTCCTGTGCAATCTCATGATGCCATTCCATATCATATTTAAAACCTGAATGTTTATCCTTTGAGTCAAGTGACTTATCGACCAGTTTGAGTATTCGTCTGACGGCAGTATCTAAAGTTTCCATATCAAGCGAACCGTCATTTACGGCTTTCACAATAAGTTTATCCGTTTCGCCGTGGCTTGACGGCATTTCGAGGTCGAGTCCTGCCTTAAGAGCCTTGACTCTGTCGTTCATTGCACCCCAGTCAGTCATGACAAGTCCCTTAAAACCCCATTTGTCTCTCAATGTATCAGTGAGGAGCATCTTGTTTTCGCAGGAATACTCGCCGTTTATCTGATTGTAGCTGCACATTATAGTCCAAGGCTGAGCCTGTTTTACAACCTTTTCAAAAGCAGTAAGATAAATTTCATTGAGAGTACGCTCGTCAATCTCGGCACTTATGCTCATTCTGCGCCATTCCTGATTGTTTGCCGCAAAATGTTTAAGGCTTGTACCAATATCATTTTTCTGCACACCATTTACAAAAGCAGCACCCATCTCGCCAGCAAGATAAGGGTCCTCAGAAAAATATTCAAAATTTCGTCCGCATAGAGGTGAGCGTTTCATATTAATGCCCGGTCCGAGTAAAACTGATATATCCTCACTCTGACACTCCTTACCGAGAGCATTTCCGACATTTTCTATAAGCTCCCTGTCAAAAGAGCAGGCAAGAGCAGAAGCGGTTGGAAAGCAGATGGCTTCAATGCTGTCAAGAAGTCCGAAATGTGCAGGACTGTCATCTTCTTTTCTGAGTCCGTGAGGTCCGTCCGAAACCATAGCCTGTGGAAGATTGAGCCTGTCAATCTTTTTAGTGTGCCATGCGTCGGCAGCAGAGCAAAGAGAAGCCTTTTCTTCAAGTGTCATTTCAGAGATAAGTTTGTCAATATTGATTTTTCCCATAAAAATTAATTCCTCCTTTAAGAGTTGGTAGTATATAGCTATTATAGGAATTTTAGCATAATGTTGGGAAAGGGTCAAAATTATATAAGGACTTAATTGTTGATATATAATGGCAAAAATCTATGAATTGTTAATATAACTTGAAAAAATAGGAATAAAAAGCGAAAAAAGCTTGACTTATGCACAAAAATATTGTAAAATAGTGAAATGTGGCGTGTGATATGCTGAACCAAAGCCCCGGTAGAGCATCTACGCGCAGTATAATTAATTTATGTAGTAGATAAGATTCTAAGTGAATAAGTTAGGAGGTACTGGGATGAAGAGTTATATGGCTAGCCCATCCACAATTGAAAGAAAATGGTATGTAGTTGATGCTACAGGACATACATTAGGACGTCTTGCAACAGAAGTTGCAAATGTATTAAGAGGTAAGAATAAGCCTACTTATACACCACATATTGATACAGGTGATTATGTTATCGTTATCAACGCTGACAAGATTAAAGTAACTGGTAAGAAACTTGACCAGAAGATTTACTACAATCACTCAGACTATGTTGGTGGAATGAAAGAAACAACACTCAAGGAAATGCTCGCAAAGAAACCTGAGTATGTTATAGATCATGCAGTAAAAGGTATGCTTCCAAAGGGACCACTTGGTCGTCAGATGTTTACAAAACTTCATGTATATGCTGGTGCAGAGCACGGACATGAGGCTCAGAAGCCGGAAGTATTAGAAATCAAAGAGAGAGCATAATTGAGAGGAGGAAAATACAGTGGCAAACGCAAAATTTTATGGAACAGGTAGAAGAAAAAGCAGTATTGCTAGAGTATATTTAGTACCAGGTACAGGTAAGATTACAATCAACAAAAGAGACATTGATGAGTACTTTGGTCTTGAAACATTAAAGATTATCGTTCGTCAGCCACTCGAGGCTACAAACACAACAGATAAATATGACGCTATCATCACAGTTCGTGGTGGCGGATTTACAGGACAGGCAGGAGCTATCAGACATGGTATCTCAAGAGCACTCCTTACAGTAGATGGAGATTTCCGTCCTGCACTTAAGAAAGCTGGTTACTTAACTCGTGACCCACGTATGAAAGAGCGTAAGAAATACGGTCTTAAGAAAGCTCGTAGAGCACCACAGTTCTCAAAGAGATAGGATTTCAAGAACGAAGATATCAAGAAAAGCCCATTTTACAAGGGTTACAGGAGTTGTGGAAAGTTGTCAGATGTGCTGGATTTCAAATGGTATGCAACACATATGCAACAGGAATGCAACAAATATATCAATGATATGTATAGGACATTTTCAGAGCAATCTGGGAATGTCCTTTTGCGTGTTTCTACAAGCGGTGCATCAGACAGTGAATACTTTGAGATGATGCTTGCATCAATCGAAAAGTATTTGCTGGGTGA
>JBNMLR010000154.1:0-5567 GCA_050874945.1 Butyribacter sp.
GACAATGAACTTTTTAACAGTTTTTCATTTTTAGATACTATTACATTTGGAGGAAAAGACGAAAATCAAAATTTTAAAATATCTGATAACATTATCTTTTCAAAAGATATGAAAACTTTAGTACATGCACCAAGACTTTTCTCAGACATATCAGATTATACCATTCCTGAAAGTGTGACAACCATAGCCGACAAAGCATTTAAATGCACCAGTTCACTCACATCAGTTAATATATCAAAAAATGTAACCTCAATCGGAGACAGAGCATTTTTTGATATGAAAGATCTTGGTTCCTTTTCCGTTGACGCTGATAATACATCTTTTAAGTCTGTTGATGGTGTTTTATTTACGGCAGACATGAAAGAACTTATAGCTTTTCCAAGAAGCAAATCTTATGATTGGGACACGCAAACAAGTGCCTATGCTATACCAAACGGTGTCGAAACAATAAGAAATGGTGCCTTTTATTCTTCTAATGATGAGTTATCAATGGGAATGTTTGGTCTTTCAGATGTTACTTTTCCAGACTCTGTTACCGAGATAGGTGAAGAAGCATTTGCACGCTGCCAAAGTCTCGTAAAAGTTACACTTCCTAAAAATTTAAAAACATTAGGTGCTTTTGCTTTTAGTAATTGTAGCTTTTTAGAAAAAATAAATTTACCGCCACAAATAACCAAAATTGATGTTGACACTTTCGCAAATTGCACGGCACTTACGGGCATCACACTTCCTGCCGGACTTAACACTATCGGAACAGGAGCTTTTTACGGATGTACTTCCATGACTTCCATAAAAATTCCTGAAAGCGTAACAGATATCGATGAATACGCGATTGGTTATTATCCTGATAGCACCTCTACCCCGGCTAAAATTGATAATTTCAAACTCACCTGTTATTCAGGAAGTGCCGGAGAAAAATATGCAAAAGATAATGGACTTGCGATTGAAAAACTCTTGCCTGCAACAGCCACTCCAACTCCTGCACCAACAGCCACAGCGAATGTATCTGATGACAATAATTCAGCTTCTTCTACGACTGCACCATCGCAATCCCCTGAAGCTGATAACCCCCAGACTACTTCACCTGTTCCATCCGCTTCAGGCAATCCGGCAAATACGCTGAAACCATCTGCTGTACCATCGGAGACAACTTCTGCAACCCCTACGAAGAATCCTGATACGGCAACACAAAAGCCACAGACAACAGCTTCAGCAGAGCCAACGACAGAGCCTGCCGAAAATCCTCTGGCATCTCCTGAACCTACTGTTAAGCCGACTGCTGCACCGACAAAAAAACCGGTTCAGATAAAGACTCCCGGAAAAACTAAGTTTACATCCATCAGGATTAAGAAAACTCAAAACAAAAAATATAGAAATATCATACTTAAATGGAAAAAGACTTCAAATACTATTGGTTACAAGATAGAATACGGTACTTCAAAGAAGTTTAAGAAAGTTAAGACTATAAATATTAAAAAAGCTAAGACAACAACAAAAACTTTAACCCGTATCCCTAAAAACAAAACATATTATATAAGGATACGCTCATACAACCAAAGTTCAAATAAAACGGTATATTCTAAATGGGTTAATTCAGGAAAAGTTAAGGTTAAATAATAGGATTAAAAACAGGCAGGATATGAAACATATCCTGCCTGTTTTTGTTTTATATTATGATGTCTTGAGCTAATTTTCAAGCTGCTCACATACTTTTGTCAATATCGCACACTCGAGTCTTTTTCTCATTATCTTGCATGAAAGCTCATATGCCTTGTGAATATCGCCGTTGTAGATATAATTGTTTGCGTTACATCCGCCGCTGCAATAAAATTTTGCCCAGCAGTCACGGCACGTTGGCTTTGAATATACATGGCATCCTGCAAATTCTTTCTTGATGTCAGTATTAAATGTGCCCTCTTCAAGATTTCCCATCTTGTATTCCTCATGTCCAACGAACTGATGGCAAGGGTAAATATCTCCGTCAGGTGTGATGGCAACATACTCATTTCCACTGCCGCATCCGCGAAGTCTCTTAATTACACAAGGTCCCTGGTCTAAGTCTATCATAAAATGGAAGAAATTGATAAATCCACCGTTTTTCTTTATGTCCGCAATCTTATCAACAAGTTTGTCATATTCTGCATAAATCTTGTCAAGGTCTTTTTCGGTAATCGCATACTCAACGCTCTCATCTTCCATAACAGGCTCAACTGAAACCTGGTCGAATCCCTGCTCATAGAGATGTATAACATCCTCTGCAAAATCGAGATTATAGTTTGTATATGTTCCACGGACATAATACTCTTTATCTCCACGCTTCTCAACAAGCTTTTTATAATTCTTTACGATACGGTCATAACAGCCTGTTCCGTCAACTTTTACTCTCATTCTGTCATTAACTTCTTTTCTTCCGTCGATTGAGAGAACTACATTTGACATTTCTTTATTGATATAGTCAATCTTTTCATCATCGAGAAGCATACCGTTTGTCGTAATCGTAAAACGGAATTTCTTGCCATATTCTTCCTCTTTGCTTCTTGCATATTCTACAATCTGCTTTACAACATCCCAGTTCATCAGAGGTTCTCCGCCAAAGAAATCAAGTTCAAGATTTTCTCTGCCGACTGATTTTTCAAGAAGAAAATCAATTGCCTGTTTTCCTACGCTGAAAGGCATAAGTTTTCTTCCCGTTCCGAAATCTCCTGTCGATGCAAAGCAGTATTTACAGCGGAGATTACAGTCATGTGCTATATGCAGGCACATTGCCTTGATAGGTGATTCAACTTTTGTATCTGCAAAATCACCATAAACATCGTCTGAAAAGAGAAGTTTTTCATTGTAAAGCTCTACTATCTCTTTGTAAGTTTCTTCTATATCTTCTGCTGAATATCTGTCTGAAAGTTTTTCCTTAACTTCATCAGGACATTCCGCATCAAAAGGCGGCTCAACATAATCGAGCATATCGTATGTTATGTCATCTATAACATGAACTCCGCCACTGTTTACATCTAATAAAATATTTACATCTTTTGCTTTAAACTTATGAATCATTATTTACTCCGTTTCTCAAAGTGAATGGCTGCTACGAAATCCCGTAACAGCCATCATTATCTTTTATTACTCTCTAAATATTCATCTCTCTGACTTTCAGTCAGGAAATATTCAAGTCAGATAAATCTTTTCTTAACTAAAAAATCAAGAAACTTTCCTCGCTTTAAGCTCGGTCTATTATCTGTTATCCTCATTTGCACATTTCTGATTTCCTACTGTGCATGAAGTCTTGCAAGCTGACTGACAAGATGCCTGACATTTACCACATCCGCCTTTTTTTGCTGTTGCACTTAAGTTTGCCTTATTGATTGTCTTAATATGTTTCATTGTGATCGTTCCTCCATTTTCTTATTGTCACCGTTTCCGTATGGGCGGCAACTTTTTATTTGCATTTAAAATATATGCAAAAAATAGTTAGATACATATATATTAACACATTTTGAGAAAAAAACAACCTTTTGACCAAAATCTACCAACATATTTTTATTTTCTACGGACATACTACTATCAAGATAAGAAATAAATCTTATCTGACACCCGAAAGGTATCAATTTCTGTTTATGAAACGGTGTACAAAAAAATTATCTTTGCAAATCTGAGACATATTTCTAAAGGACTTGTCTTTGCAAATGCAAGGATATATTCCTAAAGATTTTATCTTTGAATATGCAAAGATATATGTTCACCTACAAGTTCATTTCCAGAAAATCAAATCTTTCGGACACAATGTACTCTCGTAATCTTCTGAACGAAGAATTTCGAGAGTGCATCACCCAAAAAAGGAGGAAAAAGATATGGCAAACAGTAATCAGAGTTCAAGAATGGAAGTACCACAGGCAAAGGAAAGTATGGACAAATTCAAGATGGAGGTCGCAAGTGAACTTGGAGTTCCATTAAAAAACGGTTACAACGGTAACTTAACTTCTGCACAGGCAGGCTCAGTAGGTGGCGAGATGGTTCGTCAGATGATCAAAAAGCAGGAGCAGGCAATGTCAGGAAACTCAACAGAGAGCAACTAGTGTAGCCGGAGGCACTGTCATGTTTCATAAAAAACAAAAACCTGTGCCGGAATCACTAATCTACTTTTTGCTTCACCTTAATCAGATGTTTTAAGATATAATGAAGTAAAATATTAGTAAAAGTCCACTCTAACAAGGCATGGCTGTTACTTAGGAGATTATTTATTCTTCTAAGTGACAGCCATGTTTTTATTTGTATATTTTTTCCAAACTGATGCCACGGATTACTGCACTGCCGGCTGATTTTTACCCTTGTGCTGCATTATAACTTCAATATGATGCCACGGATTGCTCCATTGCTTTGCATCATATTTTTATTTTGCGGCAAGCATCGGATAATTCATTTTAATGCGGCTTTCTTCTATAACATTTTTCATCTCTTTTAACAAAATCTCATTCTCATCATGTTTCTTTATCGCAACACGGCAGTACCCGTGCATTATACCGTCAAAATTGTCACAGTTCCTTATAAGTATATGCTTTTCAAGAAGTTTTTCGCACATAGGAATATCAGACTTAAAAAAGATAAAGTTGGCAGACGGCTCATAAACCTTAAGTCCAAGCTTTTTCATCTCCTCAAACATATACTTTCTCTCCCTGAAAACATATCTTCTCGACTCCTCGACATACTTCTCATGATGCACTACCTCTTTACCTGCAAGCTGTGCCACCGCTGAGACATTCCATGACGGAAGCTGTGCATTTACCGCGTGTATGAGATCAGTGTCACTCGTCATCGCATATCCTATCCTTATACCCGGAAATGCAAATAATTTTGTGAGTGCATTAAGTATGACAACATATGGATTGTACGGTATAAGCCCTTTTCTGGTATGCTTTTGACAGTCTTTCACAAAATCCATAAAACACTCGTCTATCACTACATATATCCTGTTCATTCTGCAATATGTAATAATATCAAGCATCAGGTCAGGGTCTATTAGTTTTCCCGTCGGGTTGTTCGGATTGCACAAAAATACCATGTCAAGGTCGGGAGTAAGATATGACATTATATCTTCCGCAACAATAAAATCCCTCTCAGGTGCAAGCTGATAATATACCATCTGCGTATCTTCTGCCCTGAGTGCCCTTATATATTCCGAAAAACTTGGCACCACAACAAGTGCTTTTTCCGGTCTTATCGCCCTTACAAGTCCATAAATAAGCTCAGAAGCACCATTTCCGCATATAATCTGATGTTCACTTATATTTTCTTTAAGTGAAATGGATTTTCTGAGTTCATAGCAGGTTTCCTCCGGATAGACCTCACATATATCTCCGAGATTTTCTTTTAATTTTTCTTTTACATCTTCCGGCATCCCTAAAGGATTAGTATTTACAGAGAAATCATATTTTATCGCTTCATCGTAAATATTTCCGCCGTGTCCTTTTGAATACATTTTAATCCTCATTTCTGAGCAATCTGCTGCTCCGTAAAAGCTATTTGTTTTTGCTCATAAACATATAGCCAGCCTTTAATATTTTAATAATATTATA
>JBNMLR010000155.1:0-5560 GCA_050874945.1 Butyribacter sp.
GTTCATCTACCTTTTCTATTTTCTAATATTGCCATAAATCCATATTACAATAACTCTCTTGTAAAGCGTTCATTCGCAATCTGCTCTACTACTTGCTCATGACCTGTCAGCAGGAGTTTCTAACCCCCGCTGACATAAGCATCCACATTATCCACTACTCTACTCACTAAAAGCGGTGGAATGTTTATCCGTATTCAAAACATCCTGTAAAACCGTTGAAATATCCCCCGTAATCATCAGACTGCGCTCCGATATATCTGCCGGAACAGGTTCTTCATCTAAATTAATACATATATAATTTACCGACTTGTTTAATTTTGTTAAATTGCGGAACGGATATTTTATTATCATAGGAGTATTAAATCCGACCCCGAGTTCTAAAAGTACCAGCTTTTTGTCTATCGCTTCTGTGAGAAAATCTGAAAATCTCTGCTCAGCCTTATACCACTCCTCATCCTGAACAAAATAATTGTCCTTGCGCAGATTCATATCCATTGCACCGCCGCATACAGGACACTTTGGTACCATATAGGACGGCACTTTGCAATCTCTCCTTGCCTGATCCATCTGCTTAAACATTTTCACCGCATTATAAGTTTTGTTGTGGCATCCTTTTCTGCATTGAATGTGAAAATAATCGCCCTGCGTACAAAATATCTTCTCCTTTAGCAAGCCTGCTTTAACAAACTGAGCATCTGCATTTGTGCTGAGTACAAATATTTTCTTATCCACAAGTCCATCAAGAAGTGTTCTGTGAAGCGGTGTCACATCAAGTTCTATACCACCAAGCATTGCCTGTTTTGACCAGTACCCCCAATAGCTTTCCTCATCGGGATAAGGATAAAATCCAGCACTATACATATCCTGCATATACCGTCCCTTACCGTACTTTTCCTGAAACTCACTAAAATTTTCCTCAAAAAATCTTCCGCCGTACTTTGCCCCAGCCGCCGTACTCAAACCTGCTCCCGCTCCGATAAGCACATAATCGGCATCATTTATCAGCTTCGCCGCCTTTTTTATCTGTGTGTCATAATCTTCATTCTGATAAACATAATCTTTCGCCGGCATACCGCATAAAAATGACTCAAATGTTATTTTTCTCTTTGACTTTTTAAGTAATTTCATATAAATTTCTTCATCCTCATCTTTAAAAACATTAAATATTACCTTAATTCTGCTGCCCGTTTCCTCTTTATAAGACTTAACTGTTTTTACGGCAATCTCAGCAGCCTTATCATTCGGAAACATAAACACACCCGTTGATATACAGCAAAATGCAATCGAGCCAACATTATTTTTATCCGCAATTTCAAGACAGCTTCTATAACATGACTCCAACTGTTTTTTATGCTTTCCACTTAGTCTTCCCTGCACGATAGGACCTACCGTATGGATTACATAATCACATGGAAGATTGTACGCAGGCGTTATCTTTGCCTGACCTGTCGGTTCTTCATATCCCTGTTTCCTCATTATCTTCGCACATTCATATCGAAGCTGCACTCCGGCATAAGTATGAATACAGTTATCAATACAGTTATGGCATGGCTGATAACATCCTGTCATACCGCTGTTTGCCGCATTGACGATTGCCCCAGCTTTGAGCCTTGTTATATCACCTTTCCAGACATATATATCCCCGCTTACCTCATCTATATCGTCAAGCGCGACAACACCTTTTTCCTCATTTGCCTGTCTGAGATACTCATCCTGAACTTTTATAAATTCAGCGTCAGCCTCACGCGGCATCCTTATATTCATAAGCGAACGAAGTAATTTTTTCTGCCCGTCTTTATCGTTAGGAATATCCGCATCTGAATTTTCGGAAAACGCTGAAAATCCGGAATATTTTTGTTGTTCTTTCAATAAAGCATCTATCAAAAATCTGCGTCTTTCACTCTGAGTCATTTTAAACCTCTTTTCTGAGAAACTTTTCGTTTATCAATTTTTTCTAAAACTACATCTTCACGCTTTTAGTCAAAAAATATCCCTCATTTTTTAATTATTGCTCCAGCCGGACATTTCTCATAACATCCGCCACAGTGAAGACAATTATTCTGTCTTATCTTAAACGGTGACCCCTCATCTATGCAACGCTGCGGACAGACTTTTTTGCACTCACCACAACCGATACATTTTTCAGTTATTACATATCCCTTTTGGTTTATTGTAACATCTCCCAGCCTATAAGTCTCCCTGAATATCGGATTGACGCCAAGATTAAAATATTCAATCTCCGCTTTATCAATACAAAAAACAATACCTATATTCTTCGTATCACCGGGATATACATTTGCAAGATAAGGCTGTTCTTCAAAAATCTTTTCACGCCACTTCACCTGCCCCTCATCATCAACAGGATACGCTTTTCCCGAAAGACGAATCATCTCCTTATATTTTGTATAGGCAAGTATCTGTACTCTGCCGTCACTCAAAAGTTCCTCACAGAAATTCTTTCCCCTTGCAGTGAAAAAATATAACGCATCCTGCTCATAATGAATCGCACTTATATTTCTTATCTGAGGTGCACCACTTTTATCAACTGTCGCAAAAGCAAGAACACCAACAAGTTCCATTTTCTTTAAACAAGTCTGTAAATCCATAAAAATCCCCCGCTTTCCACTCAGTACTGTATTGTTATCATTAAACCTCATATCTTAATATTCTCTCTGTTTCAAATTATTTTCTCTAATTTTATTTTCCTATTATTTTCGATTTATTTCTCTGTAATTTCAATACTTTTTCGTTTACTTTTCTGCATTTCTATCTACTGCAATACTTCTTCGTTTACTTTTTTGCATTTCTATTCTCAGCAATACTTCTTTATTTACTTTTCCACAATTTTAACTCTGCCCGTTCTTCTGGGTTTACTTTGCGGATTTTCCCCATTTATATAACCCAATATCACAAAACCCTGACAGGCATACCCGTCCGGAACTTCCCACTCTTCCATAAGTCTTTTTCCCTCCACGCTGTCAAAAGTTTCATAACCCCTTGAAATAATACATGAAGCAATTCCAAGTTCCGTTGCCTGCAAAACCATGTTTTCCATCATGCAGAAAGCATCTGCCGTTTTAAACATAAAATTATCCTGACAAAACACACATACCACAGTCGGTGCATCATAAAAACCGTTCTTAATAGCCGGATCATCAATCGTACTCGGCTGTTCTTTGGACACAAAACTCCCTGCAAGATGTGTCCTGTCAAAATGTGCCATATTCATTTTTCCAATATGAGCCGCCAATTCTTTATTATGTATTGCAACCATCATGCTCCGCTGACCGCCGCCTGCATTTGGAGCATAATTTCCAGCCTCAAGGATTTTCTCCAAATCTTCTCTTTTAATCTGTCTGTCCGTATATTTTCTTATTGAGTGTCTTGCTTTTATAATATCCATCAATTCCATGCTTCCTCACTCCCTCAGCAAAATCTTTTCTATTTTTCCTACATATATTTGATGAAAATCCTTATTAGGATAATTAAATTCTACATACATGATAATTCCTCTCCCGTAACTTCATTTCTAGTTTTCCAGCACTGGGGATCAGCACCATAAAAATCTCCTGTTGTCCCATTTGCCACAGCAGGACATCCTCTGCACCATGCTTTCAACTCGCATTTACTGCATTTTGTAAATTTATCATAGTCCCTGTATTTTTCCATCTGGCAAATCCATACATCCGCCAGCCTGTCCTCAAATATATTCGCCACTTTGCTGTCTGTAACCCTCCTGCACGCCATCACATCTCCATTTGAAGAAATCGTGATATGACAGTTTCCGCAATTACAGCCACCGTATATCATTCCTGCTTGTGCATTATCAGGCAGCTTAAATTCACCTTTTTCATATTCATATAAAGTCCACAAATGGTCTTTTTTATTAAAATAAGTCTCGCATCCCGCTTTCTCATATGCCTTATATTTTGCATCGCATATCTCAAGAAGTTTTCTGTAATTCTGTGGTGTCATAGAGGTATCAACCTCGCCACCGGTCGGTACATAGCGTGAAAACGCATAAACTTTTACTTTCGCCTTTACAACTGCATCTATAATATCAGGAATTTCTTCCATATTTGTTTTAGACACCGTACTCATAATAATACTTTTAATTCCTGCACGGTTTAACGACCCAACCTTTTCAAGTGTAAGGTCAAAACTTCCCGGTTTCCTGAACCAGTCATGAGTTTCTCTCATTCCATCAAGAGACATCTGATATTTTTCACAGCCGCATACCTTTAACATTCTGCATATCTCATCATCTAAATGGAACGGATTTCCCATAAGTGTAAATGGTATTTCTTTACTTTTCAGCAATACCATCAACTTCCAGAAATCAGGATGAAGGATAGGGTCACCGCCTGTAATGTAAAAATACGGAGTTCTGTTATAAACCTTGCAAAAGTCTTCACAATTAACGATAACTTCCTGCATTTGTGCAAAACTCATGCTTTTAAGTTCCTTACATCCCTCACCTGAAAAAATATAACAATGTTTGCAACGCTGGTCACACTCATCCGTAATGTGCCACTGAAAAGCAAAATACGGTTTCTTCTGATCATATCCATTCATCCGTCATTCCTCCAATTAATTTCTTTAGGTTATAGGTGATTGCGAAACTGATTATAGGTTGTGTTAATTGTGAGGTTATAACAAATAATACCGCAGGCACGCTCTCGCTACCTGTCACTCGTAGCAGTACTAAGCCGGCAAAATACACTGACTAAGCACTGACGGTGACAGAGTGCACTGCTAACATTTTTTGTTATAACCTCTCAATTTAATTACAGATTATCGTAGTTTCGCAAACACCTAATCATTATGTATTAGATGCCTCTACTTATCTGATGCTCCGCACGCCGTTCCACAAGCTGCCGGTTTCTCATCAGGTTTATCCGATGCTCCACACGCTGTTCCACAGGCTGCCGGTTTCTCGTCCGGTTTGTCTGATGCTCCACACGCTGTTCCGCAGGCTGTACTCGTCTGCTGTTCTTCTTTCTTGTGCCATCCAAAAATGTTTGATAATGCCATATTAATCCTCATTTCTGCACACATTTTTTGCATAGTACGAAATGTAATATATTTCATACATAAGATTTGTGCTAAGTGTGCACAAACACAAATCCTGAGTATAAAAATTTTAATTTTCACACTAATACTGATGTTAATTCCTGCACTGTCTTTTTACGCATATCAAATCTATGCAAAGTACAAATCTTAGATATGAAAATTTTAATTCTCATACTGTCTTTCTCTCTGTTGCAAATTTAGGATAGCAAAGACATACGCATAAAAAAAGTACGCACTTTTTTATTACATAGTTACATGATGGTGACTATTGCTTGTTTTTAGACAATTTCAAGCATTAAAGTTTTTATCAGATACAGTTTCATGTAATCAAAATCTGTTAATGTGGAATACTTTTTTATTTCAAGGGATAATGTGGTTTCTCTTTAATTTCAGAACAAAGAGTCGCTTGCGACTCTTTTGCGCTTGAGCGGAATACGTAGCATTTATTTCTTTTCCGCGAAATGTGCATCCTCACGGAGTGTGTTTA
>JBNMLR010000156.1:0-5417 GCA_050874945.1 Butyribacter sp.
CACTTTAAAAAGCTGTTATAAAGAATGTTTTTCTTTAAATAAACAGCTTGTCATACTTTGTATAGGTTCTGACAGAGTCATAGGAGACTGTCTGGGTCCGCTTGTCGGTCATAAACTCTCATCTCTTTTGAAAAGTTCAGACATTTCCATATATGGCACTTTGAACAATCCCGTTCATGCCAAAAATCTTAATACAACGATAAAAAAAATAAGAGCAACTATACGAAATCCGTACATCATTGCTCTTGATTCTTCTCTTGGTACAAACTCTCATGTGGGTTGTGTCACTCTCGGTAAAGGCTCGCTTTCTCCCGGCATAGGCACCGGAAAGAGTCTTCCGCAGGTAGGTGATATTTATATTACCGGAATCGTTAATGAAAGCGGTGTCAATAATATTGCAACATTGCAGACAACACACCTCAATACTGTCATGAGGCTTGCTGATTTTATCTCCAGCGGTCTTTACATGTCTGTACGCCCCTCTAAGGCACGATAAAGCGTAATCTCGTCAATATACTCTAAATCTCCCCCTATTGGTACTCCGCTCGCAATACGGCTCACTTTCACCCCTAACGGCTTTATAAGTTTGCTTATATATGTTGCTGTCGTGTCACCCTCAAGCGTTTTATTGGTGGCGACTATGACTTCGTCCACATCTTTCTGAAGCCGCACCATAAGTTCACTGAGTCTTATATCCTGAGGTCCTATGCCCGCCATTGGCGAGATTGCTCCGTGAAGTACATGGTACACTCCCTCATATTTTCCTGTTTTTTCATAAGCAGCCAGATCTCTCGTGTTTTCAACGACCATTATCTGCTTATGGTTACGCTTGGGATTGGCACATATAGGACAAAGCTCATCATCCGTATATGTGCAGCATTCCTTGCAATATTTTACATTTTTCTTTGCGTTTGTCATTGCATCGGCAAGCCCCTTGACCTGCTCAGGCGGCATATTCAGTATATGAAAGGCAAGTCTTTGTGCCGATTTTGAACCGATACCAGGCAAATGCGAGAGCTGCTCAACAAGATTTAATATCTGCGAACTGTAAAAATCCATCTTAGAACAGACCTCCAAGACCTCCGCCAAGTCCACCTGTAAGTGCTGACATCATTTCCGCACTTTCTTCCTCTACTTTGCGGAGTGCTTCATTTGTTGCAGCTACTATAAGATCTTCAAGCATCTCTATATCGTCAGGGTCTACAACTTCAGGGTCAAGTTTTACTGACAAAACTTCTTTCTTTCCGGAAATTTTAACTGTCACGGCTCCACCGCCTGCTGTTGCTTCCCACTCTTTTTCTTCCATTTCCTTTGTCTTTTCTTCCATCTGTCTCTGCATACGCTGAGCCTGTTTCATAAGATTGTTCATGTTTCCCGGCATTCCGCCGCCTGGAAATCCACCTCTTTTTGCCATTCTATCTTCCTCCATAAATTATTTTTTGTTGACTGTTCTTATCTTCCTGACTTTCATTCAGAAAGCATCATTAAATTTTGTTCAGTCCGTTATTTTTTAATCTGCACATCAAAGTTTATTTTATCGATTATATCAGACAGATCCAGAGAATTTCTGCTCTGCTCAGGACTTACAAGTTCTGCCATTATTCCCGCATCAACTCCTACGATATTTGATATGAGAAGTTTTAATTCATCAAGATTTTTCTTCTCGTCCATATTAAAATATGCTTCTGCCGTCGCATCCGTAAATTGCAATATAAGTGTCTGCCCATCCTGTGATACCGTCTTTTTGCATATTTCAGGTGACAAAAATGACTTAGCGGTAACTGACATTCCTGAGACTATCTGTCCCCACTTTTCATTTATCTTTTTCATGTCATCCGATACCATCTTAGGAAGTTCCACCTCAGGCTTTTTTTCCTCAGGTGTCTTTTTAGGTACAGCCGCATCAGAAGCCGCATCCGTATTTTCTACATTTGAAGAATTTATGACAATGCCATTTTCAAGCTGCTTTTCTAAAGCATCAAGCCTTGCAAGAACACTGTCATCCTGCGTGATTTTCTCCATCTGAGGTACACAGAGCTTTACAAAAGCAACCTCGGTGAGCACACGCTTCTGCGTTGCATATTTTATCTGATTCGATAACTCTGATAATATACGAATATACCTTATAAGACCTGTCTCGTCAACTTTTTTTGCTTCCTGTTCCATCTGTTCAAGCTGTTCGGTTGACGCATCGACCATCTCACGCCCGGCTGATGACACCGATATTATCATAAGATTTCTCAAATACCATATAAGACCTGTTATAAACTGGTTTAAATCCCTGCCCGAAATCATTATCTCGTCAAGAAGTTTTACACAGCCCATAACATCAAGTTCTGCCATACAGTTAAACATACGGCTGTAGACCGCCGTATCAACCGCACCGAGCACTTCTATTGCTTTATCGTATGTAAGTTTTTCACCGAGATAAAAAGCTATACACTGGTCTAAAAGACTGAGTGCATCACGCATTGAACCGTCTGCGACTTTTGCGATATATCTGAGAGCTTTCTCCTCCGTTTCTACCTGCTCACGCTGCATAAGGTCTTTTAACCTGTCGGCTATCGTATCTATTGATATTCTCTTGAAGTCATAACGCTGGCATCTCGACAATATCGTTATAGGTATCTTGTGTGCCTCAGTCGTAGCAAGTATAAATATAACATATGCCGGCGGTTCTTCGAGAGTTTTAAGCAGTGCGTTAAATGCCGCCGGTGATAACATATGAACCTCGTCGATAATATATACCTTATATTTTCCCTCTGCCGGGGAATACTGTACCTCATCTATTATCTCTCTTATGTCATCTACACTGTTGTTTGATGCCGCATCCATCTCGATAACATTCATCGAGGTCTGGCTGCTTATCTTTTTACACATCTCACATTCACCGCAGGGACTTCCGTCAATCGGATGTTCACAATTCACCGCCTTTGCAAGTATCTTTGCAACCGTGGTCTTACCGGTTCCCCTTGTACCGCAAAAAAGATAAGCGTGCCCGATACGGTCTGTCCTTATCTCATTTTTTAAAGTTGTAACTATATGATCCTGTCCCTTGACCTCGTCAAATTCACCGGGACGGAATTTTCTGTATAAAGCCGTATATGACATAATACTATATTACTCCTTTTTTAGGTAAATTTAGGGGCAACTTTTGATTGCCCCTTTTGTATTTAATCAATAAAACTGAAAACTTTTTAATCTCCGAAACAGATTCCAAGTCCTTTTGCTTCTTTTATGATGGATGAATCAGGATCGACCATCTTAAGTTTTCCAGCCACCTCGCCAAGCGGTACAGGAACTATCTCGCCGTTTTTAAAACCTACCATATATCCGTATTTTTCTTTGATGATAAGTCTTGCTGCTGCCGCTCCAAGTCTGCTCGATATAACTCTGTCATACGGGCAAGGCTCTCCGCCACGCTGCATATGTCCCGGAACAGTAATCCTTACTTCCTGTCCCGTTCTCTCCTCGATTTCTTTTCCTATCTGATAAGAAATCGACGGATAAGGGTTTGCTTTTCTCTTTGCCTTAAGTTCTTTCTTTGAAAGTGCCGCATCTTCTTTTGATATTGCACCCTCTGCAACTGCAAGGATAGAGAACTGCTTGCCCTCTTTTGTTCTCTTGTCAAGTGCCGCAACAACCGAATTTATATCATATGGTATCTCCGGGAGAAGAATTATATCCGCTCCACCTGCAATACCTGCATGAAGTGTAAGCCAGCCTACCTTGTGACCCATAACCTCAACGATAAATACCCTGCTGTGTGATGCGGCTGTTGTATGAATACAGTCGATTGCATTTGTAGCTATGTTTACGGCACTCTGAAAACCGAATGTTATATCCGTTCCCCAGATGTCATTGTCGATAGTCTTTGGAAGTGTGACTACATTTAAGCCCTCCTCACTCAAAAGATTTGCCGTCTTATGAGTGCCGTTTCCTCCGAGTATTACAAGGCAGTCAAGTCCCCACTTTTTGTAATTTGACTTCATTGCCTCAACTTTATCAAGTCCGTTCTCATCAGGCTCACGCATCTTTTTAAACGGCTGTCTTGATGTTCCGATGATAGTTCCTCCCTCTGTAAGAATACCCGAAAAATCACTCGGTTTCATTTTTCTGTAATTTCCATAGATAAGACCTTTGTAACCTTCAAGGATACCGTAAATCTCCACATCAGGATATGTCTGGTACAGTGTTTTTGCAACACCACGCATAGTCGCATTTAAGCTCTGGCAATCTCCACCGCTTGTTAAAAATCCAATTTTCTTCATAAGCTGCCGCCTTTCTTTTCATCAATGTTTTCCAGTTCCTTTTCTCTTTTCTTAGTATAACCGTATTTCTTATTTACTATTTTACTCATTATAAAATATCCCGCAAATACTACAAGTAACATTATAAGCAATACTTCGGGTGATACAATAGCTTTTACATTCATTTTACATTCCGTTCTAGTTAAGATGCCATATGTCATCATTGTACTGTGCTATCGTCCTGTCAGATGAGAAGAAACCAGCCATAGCTATGTTCTTTATCATCTTTCTGCTCCATGCAGCTCTGTCCTCATAATCCTTAAATACCTGTTCTTTAACACGGATATAGTCCTTTATGTCTAAGAGTGTCATAAACCAGTCTTTTGTCACTATCTCCATATAAAGTCTGATAAGGCTCTTTTTATTTCCGACTGCAAACATCTTTTTATCAATGATAAAGTCAACAAGTTTTGCTATCTCAGGGTCGGCATCATAAATCTTTTCTGCTGAATAATCTGCTTTTGCGTAATGCCCGATAACAGTATCACTCTTTTCACCAAAGATATAGATATTGTCGTCACCTACAAGCTCATGTATCTCGACATTTGCACCGTCCTCTGTTCCAAGAGTCACTGCACCGTTTAACATAAATTTCATGTTGCTTGTTCCGCTGGCTTCTTTTGATGCGAGTGAAATCTGCTCTGAAATATCTGCTGCAGGTATAATCTTCTCTGCGTATGTCACATTGTAATTTTCAAGCATTACCACTTTAAGGTATGGGCTTACCTCCGGGTCATTCTCTATAACCTTTGACAGGCAGAGTATAAGGTGAATAATGTCTTTAGCGATAGTATATGCCGGTGCTGCCTTTGCTCCAAATACAAATGTAATAGGTCTTGCCGGCTTGTTGCCTGCCTTTATATCCATATATTTATGAATAATGTAGAGTGCGTTCATCTGCTGTCTCTTGTACTCATGAAGTCTCTTTACCTGAACATCTATGATAGAATTTTCATCTATCTCAATATTTTCTTTCTTAAGAAGATAATCTTTAAATTCTTTCTTCTTAGTCATTTTTATATCCGTGATTGCTTTAAGCACGGCTTCATCGTCCTTAAGCTGCATAAGTTTTTCAAGTCCGTTCGCATCTTTCTTAAAGCCGTTACC
>JBNMLR010000157.1:0-5391 GCA_050874945.1 Butyribacter sp.
ATGTCGGTGTTTGTGCTAAGTGTTACGGTGCCAACCTTGCAACAGGTGAGCCGGTTCAGGTCGGTGAAGCAGTTGGTATCATAGCAGCACAGTCTATCGGTGAGCCGGGTACACAGCTTACTATGCGTACATTCCATAGTGGTGGTGTTGCCGGAGACGATATTACACAGGGTCTTCCTCGTGTCGAGGAGCTTTTTGAGGCGCGTAAGCCAAAGGGTCTTGCTATTATCGCAGAGATTGCAGGTACAGTGTCTATCCGTGATACAAAGAAGAAGCGTGAAGTTGTTATCACAAACGATGAACTCAAGGAAGAAAGAGCATATCTTATCCCTTATGGTTCACGTATAAAAGTAACAGAGGGCGAAGTCCTCGAAGCAGGTGACGAGCTTACAGAAGGTAGTGTAAACCCACATGACATTCTTGCAATCAAGGGTGTTCGTGCCGTTCAGGATTACATGATTCGTGAAGTTCAGAGAGTTTACCGTTTACAGGGTGTTGAGATAAACGATAAGCATATCGAGGTTATCGTTCGTCAGATGCTTAAGAAAATCCGTATCGAGACAGCAGGAGACTCAGAGTTCTTACCTGGTGTAATGGTCGATGCACTTGAATTTGAAGATGAAGTCGAGAGACTTACAGAGGAAGGAAAAGAAGCTCCTACAGGACAGCAGTGTATGCTCGGTATCACAAAGGCATCACTTGCAACAAACTCATTCCTCTCAGCAGCATCATTCCAGGAGACAACTAAGGTTCTTACAGATGCAGCTATCAAGGGCAAGATTGACCCACTCGTTGGTCTTAAAGAAAATGTTATCCTCGGTAAACTTATACCGGCAGGTACAGGTATGAAGTGCTACCGTGAGGTTAAACTTGACTGTGACGAAGCAGCAGAAAAGATGATCGAGGAGCGCAGGAGAGCCAAGATAGAAGCCGCTGAGAAAGAAGCTAAGGAAAAAGCAAAAGAAAAGAATGGCAAATCAGCAGAAAAAGAAGTTGAAAATACAGAAGCAGAGCAGGAAGCTCCGGCAGACGATACAGTACAGTCTGAAGATGGAGAACTTGTATTCTCAACAACAACTGAATTAGACGACTAATTTTTCGTAAGCATATTATAATAAATGATGTTGGGGTCAAAAGGTATTTTGACCCTTGCATCATATAATGACTGATTGACAGAACACTTGAAATATAGTCAAGTAGAAATGCACAAGGATTTAAAAATGAGCGTAAAAATCCTTGGCAGGGGCGCCGAAATGGTATATAACCGCTTTCGGTAAATCAAAAGGTGTCGCATTGGCGACACCTTTTTGATTTTATATAGGTTTATCGGATATTATATAGAAATATAGAAGTTTTAGAGAGAAATAAATTCATTGTTTTATGGAGGGAAAAGAAAATGATAGTAGAACCAAAAGTAAGAGGATTTATGTGCACAACTGCACATCCTGTGGGATGCAAAGCGGCAGTTAAGGCTCAGATTGATTATATAAACAGTATGCCAAAGACTGACGGACCAAAGAAAGTCCTCGTCATCGGTGCTTCAATGGGATATGGTCTTGCGAGCAGGATTGCACTTACATATTCATGTGATGCAGATACTATCGGTGTAATATTTGACAAGGCAGGAAAAGAAAAGAGAACGGGAACAGCCGGCTGGTACAATACCGTCGCATTTGAGGAGTTTGCCACAAAAGACGGTCATTATGCAAAGACGATAAACGGTGATGCGTTCTCGGATGATATAAAGAAAGAGACAATAGAACTTATAAAAAAAGATTTAGGAAAAGTTGACATGGTAATCTACAGTGTGGCTGCACCCAGAAGAAAAGCTCCTGACGGGGTGACATACCGCTCAGTGTTAAAGACAACTGACGGAGCATACACAAACAAGACGATATACCTCTCTACAAATGAGATTTCAGAGGTGACTATCGAGCCTGCGACAGAGGACGAGATAAACGCTACCGTTAAGGTAATGGGCGGCGAGGACTGGCGTTTGTGGATAGATGCAATGAAAGAAGCAGATGTTCTCTCAGACAATGCCGTGACGGTTGCATACTCGTATATCGGACCTGTACTTACACATCCTATCTATTTTGACGGTTCTATCGGAAAGGCAAAAGCAGATTTATATAAGACTGCCGATGAGATAGACGAACAGGTAGACGGAGTAAGTGCGTATGTTTCAGTAAACAAAGCTGTTGTAACACAGTCGAGTGCTGCTATCCCTATCGTGCCATTATATCTCTCAATACTTTTAAAAGTAATGAAAGAAAAAAATGTGCATGAAGAATGTATTCAGCAGATGTATAGACTTGTGCATGACAGACTTTGCAATAAATCAGGTGTGCCTGTTGATGATAAGAGACTTATCCGTATGGATGATTATGAGATGGAACCTGAGGTTCAGCAGGAAGTTGAGAAAATCTGGAATGAGATAACTCCTGAAAATCTTACAAAAGTTGCGGATATAGACGAATACTGGAAAGAGTTTTATGAGATATTCGGATTTAAGATAGACGGTGTTGACTATGGAAAGGACTGTGATATTCAGGTGCAGATTCCAAGTCTTGATAATGTGGAATAATATTGATTATTTGTTGCCCGTATGGTATATGAATAGATAAGTATTTGTTAAAAAATATATGTGAAACGGTTATTCAGATCAGATTATACTTTGCGTTTTTTGGGGGGCTGATGGTGTGCATGAAATATTAAGAGGAATGTTTACATATACAAAAACGGATATTATATGTGTGGCAACATTGTTGCTGATTATTACAAGAATATATGGCTGGAAGAAAAAAGACATTTTCATGAAATTATATTTCTGGATTACATTTTCAAGCCTTTGCATGGTTATTGCGTTTGCAGCAGGTCATCTTGCGGATTATGGAATAATTAGTATGTACAGAGGGCTAAGAAGTCTGGTTTGGGCTTTTGCCTTTATATCATTTAATTATACCATATTTTTGTGGTTTATATATTCAGGAATATTTAGAGAGTCATCGATTATATCAAATCTGATGAGCTGTCTGCATTGTGCAATACCGGCAGTCATAAATATGATTGTTATAATAATTGCCTGCTTTGTCAATGGATTTTTTAGTATAAATGATGCTGGTAAATTTGTGAGAGGAAAATATTATGCATTTCTTTTTATAATACCTGTAATTTATATTACGATTTCGACAGCCGCATTGTTGAAAGATGCATATCTTGAAAAAAAGTCTGGCAGAGGCAAAAGATATGTAGTGCTTTTGGCGTTTATCGTACCCGTTATATTAGGTGCACTTATTCAAAATATGGAGCCCCAGACTAATATGCTTGTGATAGGTATCTGTATAGGTGTTATAAGTGCATATTGTAATCTTAGTGTTGATGAGGTGGCACAGGAAGTCATTATGAAAAATATCGAGCTTGAATATTCACAGGCAGAATTAAAGATAGCTCTTGAACATGAAAAACGCCAGTACAATACAGTAAGCTCATTGGCAAACATTTATATATTTATGTATTATATTCATATGCATGACGACTGCTACGATGAGATAAAGGATTTTACGCTGGTAAAAGAGTTGACAGAAGGGATAGACAGTGCTTCCGGTGCCCTGAAAAAAGTATTTGAAACGCGTACAGTTCAGAAACACACCGGCATGATGCTTGAATTTACTGACTTGTCTACATTAGATGAGAGAATGGGCAAAAATAAATACATATCTACGGAGTATAAAGGGAAAAAAATAGGCTGGTGTCGTGCAAGATTTATAGAAGTTGACAGGGACGAAAATGGAAAGCTAAAGCATGTTATATTTGCTGTTCAGGACATATCAAATGAAAAGCAGGAGATGATAGAACTTCAGGATGCATTGAACTATGCTAACCAGAGAGCTTATGTTGATGGGCTTACCGGTGTTAAAAATGTTACTGCGTATAAAGATTATACTGTAATTATAGATGAAGTTATAGAAAGTGGCAATGCTGATTTTGCAGTAGCACTGTTTGATGTGAATGGTCTGAAATATGTAAATGATAATTACGGTCATGAAAAGGGAAATATGCTTATAATAGATTCCTGCAGATGTATATGCCGTGCGTTTAAAAATAGTCCGGTATTCAGAATCGGCGGTGATGAGTTTGTGACGATAATTGAATCAGCGGATCTGGACGATTTAAACAAATGCAGGAGAATACTTGAGTATCAGTTTGAACAGGTAAATGAAATGTATCCGGATTATTATTTTGCTTCAGCCGCTATGGGAATGGTGAAGTATGACAGTGCTAAACATAACTGTTATGAAGATGTTTTTAAGCAGGCAGATGCGGCAATGTATGAAAACAAGCAGGAAATGAAAAGAAAACCTGAAAATTCATGGATGCGCAGGCACTAGTGGACTGACCTGTTGTAACAGTTCAGCCTTCCATTCCTTACATTCGTAAACCTGCCAGCAAGCTGTCAGTCGCTGCAATGCAGCTTTTGTTTACTCATTTCAGAAATGAAAGGCTATTCCGGCATAAAAATATATATGTCAATATCATGAGCAAGCTTCGATATTGCCAATTATCTTTTTATGGCTGAACTGTTACGAATTGTTATCAAATTAAAATAATTTTATTGTGCAAATAGCAAAAAAAGTGTATAATGAATATATAATAATTTATGGAAAATAGCCAATAATCATGGCATTCAGAACAGGGGGTATGACCTATGAATAAGATTATTACGATAAGCAGACAGTACGGAAGCGGTGGACGCGAGATAGGACAGAAACTTGCAGAGCATTACGATATTCCGTTCTATGACAATGAGATTATCACAAGAGCGGCAAAAGAGAGCGGATTTGCTGAGGAGACATTTGCAAGAGCTGAGGATAAAGCTACAAACAGTCTGCTTTATTCACTTGCGATGGGTATAAATGTATATGGAAACCAGGACTTTGGTTTCAGCGGTCTTTCACTTGATGACAGGATTTTCCTTGCACAGTCTGATGTTATCAGAAAAGTTGCGGAGGAGGGTCCGTGCATTATAGTAGGAAGATGTGCAGATTATGTATTAAAAGAGAGAGAAGATGTGGTAAATCTTTTCATAAAGGCAGCTATGTCATTCAGGATAGAGCGTGCCGTAAGTGAGTATGGCATAGAGGAAAACAAAGCGGCAGATGTCATTTTGAAAAACGATAAGAGGAGAGGCAATTATTACAATTATCATGTAGGAGAAAAGTGGACTGATCTAAACAATTATGACCTTGTTGTAAGGAGTGACCTCTCAGGTATCGACAATGCAGTAAAATGTATATGCACATACCTTGGAGAATAGGTTGTTGCATCAGTGTAAAATTTGAAAAATAATTTTTATACCTGGGATTTGTGTCTGTGCACACTTGGCACAAA
>JBNMLR010000158.1:0-5366 GCA_050874945.1 Butyribacter sp.
ATGTTGCACTGCTTAGTAACATGATAGGACGTATTGTATATCCGGATATAAGTGACGGGGAGCTTAAGGTACTTACACTGGCAGGACTTCTTCATGATATAGGAAAGATGATGGTTTCTGACAATATCATACAGAAAAAAGGCAGACTTACACTTCCGGAGTACAATCTTGTCAAGACCCATGTTCTTTTTGGAAACAATATTCTTAAGGGAATTGACAATCTTGATCCGAGAATAGCAGAAGTTGCAATGCGTCATCATGAAAGATGTGATGGAACAGGTTATCCGGGTGGATACAAAAGAGAACAGATAGAGCCGTTTGCCAGGATTGTAGCAATAGCAGACACATATGATGCCATGACATCAGACAGGGTATACAGGGCAGCAATATGTCCGTTTGATGTTATTGAGATGTTTGAACGAGAGGGAATCGTCAAGTATGATGTTGAGTTTTTACTTCCGTTCCTCGAAAAAGCAGTGCAGGCATATATGAATACTGAGGTAAGGCTTTCTACAAATCAGATTGGAAAAGTAATAATGATAAACAAAAATGAATTTTCAAAGCCTGTTGTTCAGGTTGGAGATGAATATTATGATTTATCAAAAGAAACAAATGATATTGTTATAGATAAGGTCTTGATATAATTCTTCAAATTAGGTATAATCCATTGTGGTCTTATAAATAAAGACATGAGAATGTTGCTTTACCGCCGGCGGTCATATCATAAACATGAACTGTGGTGTGTTGTCACAGGAAAGTCAGCAGACTCATCTATACGTATCGTAAAATATATGGTGTCATACATACTATGACAGATTGGAGGATTTTTATGGTTACAGCTATCGTAGGTGCTAACTGGGGAGATGAAGGTAAAGGTAAGATTACTGATATGCTTGGAGAAGAGTCGGACATCATCGTCCGTTTCCAGGGAGGAAGTAATGCAGGTCATACAATTATAAACAACTATGGTAAATTTGCATTGCATTTACTTCCATCAGGTGTATTTTATGACCATACTACAAGTATTATCGGTAATGGTGTTGCACTCAATATCCCATATTTATTCAATGAAATAAATGAACTTGTTAAAAGAGGAGTACCACAGCCAAAAATCCTCGTATCTGACAGGGCTCAGATTCTTATGCCTTATCATATCGCATTTGATGAGTATGAAGAAGAAAGACTTGGAAAGAAGTCATTCGGTTCTACAAAGTCAGGAATCGCACCATTTTATTCAGATAAATATGCAAAGATCGGAATTCAGGTTTCAGAACTTTTCCAGGATGATGATGCATTAAAAGAGAAGATTGAAAGAATCTGTGTTCAGAAAAATGTTATATTAAAACATTTATACAACAAACCTGAACTTGACCAGGCAGAGATACTTGATACACTTCATAAGTACAGAGATATGGTTGCACCATATGTTTGTGATGTGTCAGCTTTCCTTAGAAAAGCGATAAAAGGAGGAAAGAATGTTCTTTTAGAGGGACAGCTTGGTTCACTCAAAGACCCTGACCACGGAATTTATCCTATGGTTACATCATCATCAACACTTGCCGCATACGGAGCAATCGGTGCAGGCATACCGCCATATGAGATAAAAAGAATCGTCACAGTAGTTAAGGCTTATTCAAGTGCTGTTGGAGCAGGTGAATTTGTAAGTGAGATTCTTGACGAGGAAGAGGCAGATAAGCTTCGTAAACACGGTGGTGACGGCGGAGAGTATGGAGCAACAACAGGCCGCCCTCGTCGTATGGGATGGTTTGATGCTGTTGCAACGCGTTACGGTTGTGAAATTCAGGGTGCAACAGAGGTTGTACTTACTGTACTTGACTGTCTCGGCTATCTCAAGGAGATTCCTGTATGTGTAGGTTATGAGATTGATGGAGAAGTTGTAAAAGACTTCCCTGTTACGACAAAGCTTGCAAAAGCAAAGCCTGTTTACAAAGTTCTTCCGGGATGGAATTGTGATATAGGCGGAATCAAAGAGTATGATAAACTTCCAAAAGAATGTAGAGATTACATTGAGTTTATTGAAAAAGAGATTGGTGTTCCTATTAAGATGGTATCAAACGGACCAAAGAGATATGATATTATTCACAGAGCTTAAAAATATATAAATCAGAAAAATATACGGGTTAGTTGGTTTTCAGATACGGCATAATGCTTTTGAAAAACGATTAGCCCGTATAGTGTTAAGTGGAAAGGAAATTATGAATTACGGCAAAAAAGAGATAGACAGCAAAATAGGCAGAATTAATTCACCTGACAAAAAAGTATTCAACAAAATAAAACTTAATGTAAAGATTTTTGCTGTTATCGTTGTGTTTACCTTGATTTTGTGTGCAATATTTTCGGGAGTCGGGATAGTAAGAGGACTTACCGACAGTGCACCCGACATAAGTGAAGAAAATATAATGCCTGATGGATATCCTTCCATTATATATGATGCTAACGGCAAAAAAGTTCAAAAACTGATGGGAGTAAATGCCAACAGAGAATATAAAAAAATACAAGACATACCAGAGTGTGTTCAGAATGCGTTCGTTGCAATAGAGGATGCGAGATTTTACAAGCACAGCGGCGTGGATCTTCATGGAATTCTGCGTGCGGTATTTTCCGGTCTGAGTGATGAAAAAATGACTCAGGGTGCAAGTACCATTACCCAGCAGCTTTTGAAAAATCAGGTGTTTGGCGGTGGAAATGAAAAATCTTTTTTTGGAAAGGTTTCAAGAAAGATACAGGAACAGTCGCTTGCCATTAAACTTGAGAATAATATCGACAAGAAAAAAATCCTTGAGTATTATCTGAACACGATAAATCTCGGACAAAATACGATGGGTGTTGAGACGGCGAGTAAAAGATATTTTGGCAAATCTGTTTCAAAACTGACGGTATCCGAGGCGGCTGTGCTTGCGGGGATTACTCAAAATCCCACGGAGTACAATCCCATCACGGAGCAGCAGAACAATGAGACTAAACGAAAGATAGTATTGAAAAATATGCTCGACCAGAAATATATAACTGAGGATGAGTATGAGGAGGCTCTTGGCGATGATGTTTACAGCCGCATACAGAGCGTAAATAAAGAAAAAATAACTTCCTCTTATGGTGTCATAAACTCATATTACGTTGATGCGGTTATTGAAAATGTTGTGAGTGACCTTAAACAGAAACTTGGTTATACGGAGACACAGGCATATAATGCCATCTACAGGGAGGGGCTTAAGATATACACCTGTCAGGATCAGTCGCTTCAAAAGATATGTGATGATGTTATAAATGACGATAAATACTATGAGAAAAATACAAAGTCATATCTTTCATATCAGCTTAAGGTAAAACAGTCAGATGGCGAAACCGAGTTATATACGGAGAGCGATATAAAATCATTTTTAAATGACGCACATAAAAAGAAAGTAAGTCTTTACTTTAAAAGCCGTAAAAAAGCTGAGAAGTATATAAAAATGTTTAAAAAGAAAACTCTCGATAAGTACGATAAGATACTGAGTGAGAGCATCAATCTGATAAAACAGCCTCAGGCATCATTTGTTCTGATGGAACAGTCGACAGGAAAAGTCAGGGCAATAGTCGGAGGGAGAGGTGAAAAGACGGCAAACAGAACTTTAAACAGGGCATCTTCCTCAAAGAGACAGCCGGGTTCTACATTTAAGGTCCTGTCAACATATCTCCCGGCACTTGATACCAGCGGTCTTACGCTTGCAGATGTTATGGACGATGCACCGTTCAAATATCCCGGAACAAATAAGCGTGTAAAGGATTGGGATTCCTCAGGATACAAAGGTCTTACATCATTGCGGCAGGGAATTGTCGATTCGGTAAATGTCGTCACGGTAAAAACTTTTCAGAAAGTCACTCCTCAGACAGGGTTTGACTATCTGTTAAATCTTGGATTTACAACACTTGTCGACAGACGGGAGACAACGGACGGACAGATATTTTCAGATATTCAGCTTCCGACGGCACTCGGCGGACTTACGGATGGTGTTACAAATGTTGAACTTACGGCGGCATATGCTGCGATAGCAAACGGCGGAACATATATAAAGCCGGTTTATTATACAAAGATAGTTGACGCTAAGGGAAATATCCTGTTGCAAAACAGTCAGTCAGGTAAAAAAGTCATGAAAAATACGACGGCATGGCTGCTTACTGATGCAATGAGAGATGTGATAAAAAGCGGAACAGGAAAGAAAGCAGCATTTAAGAAACTAAAGATGCCACAGGCAGGAAAGACCGGAACAACATCTGACAATACAGACTTCTGGTTTGAGGGATATACTCCGTATTATACGGCGGGCATATGGCTTGGATATGATTCAATGTTTACGCAGATGTCAGGAAGTGCAAGCAAGATAATGTGGCGTGATATTATGGAGAAAGTTCATAAAGTCAAGAAACTGAAGAACAAAAACTTTAAGAAACCGGAAGACATAATAACGAGGAAAATATGTAAGAAGTGCGGTAAACTGGCGGTTTACGGTCTTTGCGACAGAGCACTTGACGGTAACGATATAAAAACCGAATATTTTGCGAGGGGAACCCAGCCAAAGGAAAGCTGTGACTGTCATGTAAAATATACTTTTTCAAATTCCACGGGTCATGTGGTGGCAGCAGGAGAGTCTGCTTCGACCAATGAAAAGATATATCTTAAGAAAGATGAATCAGCTTATAAGGCACAGACAAAAGATACACCGTATCTTATACCCGGCTGGCTGAAATAAAATCAGCGTGCCCCTGCATCCAGATAACGCCCTTGAAGCGACGGCCTATCATAGGTTCTCCTTCAAGGTCTTTTCTGTTTATGGAGATATTCATAACAACATCATTACAATTAATGAGAAGCTGAAAAACATCTTCGTTTGTGTAAGGATTTGTCGTAAGTGACCAGTTAAGTATAGTTCCGATTATCATATAATTGTCAGACTCCGAACCGTATGGAATAAATGTGGAGTCGACTATAGAGTAAAGGTCCTCTGTCATGATTCTTTTTCTTAGCTGGCCGGAGAGGTCTATCTCATCGAGCGTGAGATTGTCAATGGCATCCTGGTCGCCGTTTTTTGCCTGAATGATAAGCTGTCTTTTCATGCGTGTTTCATGTCTGGCTCTCTCAATACTCTCATCTGTTTTTTCTATACCGAGCAGTATGCGTCCGGAAAGTGAAAGTCCTGAAAGTGCGAGATTTGCCCTGTGCGGAGTATTGTCAGTGAAATTTAGTTTTATGTAATCTACTGAATTTTGCAGATAAAAAATAACCGAGACAGCCATGCGTATATCATCGCACATACCTGTAAAGGCACTTGTATCGACACGGCGGTTTATCGTAACATCTGTTCTCATCG
>JBNMLR010000159.1:0-5343 GCA_050874945.1 Butyribacter sp.
ATACTGTGTGTTCTCCCTGCATAAAATCCTGCTACAAGGTTTCCGTCTTTGTCATATCCGACCGAAAACTGTGCTTTATTTCTATAATGAAAAGGATTATCCATCCTTAAGATAGGTTCCATTATTATCGGTGTGCCATTTAAGGTATTTTCAACCGTTTTATCACCCATTTCTTTCTTGGCTGCAATTTTTTTATCTTCCTCCTCAGTATAAACAGGTACTCCGCCTATCCTCCTGAGACAATTCGCCACTTTCTCCTCTTTCCACAAAAGCTGCTTTTCATATGAACAATGCTGAAGCTGGCAGCCACCGCACTGTCTTGCAACAGGACATTCAGGCTCTACCCTAAATTCAGACGGCTTTATTATCTCCAACAATCTTGCATATCCATAATTTTTCTTTGTCTTTATTACCTTAACTCTTACCTTATCCCCGATAAGGGCATCTTTAACAAACAATGTATATCCGTCAATCTTGCCTATTCCCTCGCCTGTACTGCCGAGGTCAGTTATATCAAGTTCAAGTTCATCGTTCTTTTCACACACGAATTTTTTTTCCTTACTCATAATGCCATTTCCTTTATTATATTCAACTGTTTTTTTATTTAATAATGTTTTCCCACCTAAACAGATGCAAAGCATCTGACTTTTTAAATATTATATCATTAATATTTTTCTAAACAACTTATATAAATTTCCATCTGTTACTTTGCTTTCAATCGCCATAACCTGCGCCACGCCTTATAGACTGGAAATTTAAACTGCGTTATTTATCTTAAAGTCAGTATTACAATCCCCTAGTGAAAAAAGCCGACAAACCAACTATCCATATTTCTACTAAGATAATCAGCTCCCCGGCTTTTTATTTCTATGTCAATCATTATTTCTGAGCAGCTTGCTCTAAAACGATTTGTGTTAAATACTCTTTTTACTTATATCAAATTCGTTCAAAACACAAATCTTATGTGTAAAAAATCAATTTTTACGCTAAAATCCTGCATATATAAATTTTTTACACTATCTCCTCTTTGCCGCACTTCCTGAACTCTGTCTGATATTTGAGTCAACAAATCTGTTAAATCCGAGCCATTCAGTTGTTGGATTCGCCTTGTCATATATCTCTGTCATAGTTTCAAGCTTGGCATCCGTATTGTCCGCAAAGTTAAGTGCCATCGCTTCTGCTATAGCAGGCTTTTTCGGCGAACCATACTCAAGCTCACCGTGATGTGCAAGTATGCAATGGCGAAGTTCTGTTGCTAGTACCGGTGGAAATCCGCTTATCTGACGCACTTTGTTTCCGATAAGTTCCGCACCGATAAATATATGTCCCAAAAGCTGACCGTCATCCGTGTAATCGTTTGCCGGAAAATCTGATAATTCTGTTACTTTTCCTATATCGTGAAAGATTGCTGCCGTAATAAGCAGATCCCTGTCAAGTATAGGATAATTGTCTGCAAGAAATACACACATCTTTGTGACTGCAAGCGTATGTTGCAAAAGTCCTCCGATAAATCCGTGATGTACTGATTTTGCTGCCGAATGAACCTTAAATTCTTTTACAAACTCTTTGTCATTTATAAAACATTCTTCCGTGAGCTGTTTAAGATGCGGCTCTTTTATAGTTGCTATAATACCTTTAAGCTCTGAATACATTTCCTCTATATCATACTTTGATGCAGGAATGTATTCTTTAGGGTCATACTCACCCTCTCCGGCTTTTCTTATGCGATTTATGTTTACCTGACGGGCACCCTGAAATGATGTTACAGTGCCATCCGTCATAATAAAATCCATGCTCTCAAATTCTGCTATCCCGGCATTTAACTCCCAGACTTTTCCGTCGATAGTTCCCGTTTTATCCTGAAGTATCAGCGAATAATATGTCTTTCCTGCCTTTGTTTTTAATATCTGTTTAGACTTACAAAGATAAATCCCTGAAAATTTATTTCCCTCTTTATATTCTTCTAAATATGTCATTTTAATCCTCATTTCTGCACATATTTTTTTGTGCAAAGAAATTTTTTTCCTCCCAATTCTATTCCTCGTCTAATTTTAGTACTGCCTTTACTGATTTGACAACTTTTTCTGCTTCATAAGGCTTTATTATAAAATCTTTTGCTCCAGCCGTAACGGCATCCACAACTTTTTCCTGGTATCCCATTGATGAGCACATGATTATCCTTGCATTGTCATCAATCTCTTTTATCCTGCCTACTGCCGCAATACCATCCATCTTAGGCATAGTAATATCCATAATGACGAGATCCGGTGAATATAACTTATATTTTTCTATAGCATCTTCCCCATCACCGGCTTCAATATATTCAAATCCAAATGCCGCATCATCAAGAATTTTTTTTAACGACATACGCACAAATGCCGCATCATCTACTAATAGTACTTTCATTGATATCCTCCTACAATCTGCACAACCGTACAAAACTTCCCATTCTTATCTTATATATTAACACAACCGCCATCTATAAACAATCATTTTCATAACTTTTTCTCAGCTTAAGCAATGCCGATTTTTCTATTCTTGATATATAAGACCTTGATATTCCATACTCGGCTGCTATCTCACGCTGTGTTTTTATCTTAAAACCACCTATGCCGTATCTTTTCCTTATAATATCCTGCTCCCTCCCACTTAAAACCTCTTTTATTTTATCATCAAGTTTCTTTATCCTCTCATCCTGCGTGATTTTTTCTACAATATCCTCGTCTTCATATTCTATAACATCTATAAGATTTATTTCATTCCCCTCTTTGTCCGAACCTATCGAATCGTACAGATAAACATTTCTTGATGTCTTTTTTTCCGTTCTTATATTCATCAATATTTCATTTTCAATACATCTCGCACAATAAGTTGCAAGTCTTATATTTTTGGAGCCGTCAAAAGAATCGACACCTTTTATAAGACCTATTGTCCCTATGGAAATCAAATCTTCAAGTTCCCTGTCAGATGTATTATATTTTTTAACTATATATGCGACTAACCGCAGGTTTTTTTCAATAAGAAGTTCTCTCGCACTCCTGTCTCCCACCTGGTATCTTTTGATGCATTCTTCCTCTTCTTTTGCACTCATTGGTTTTGGAAAGGATTGCACCGCAAGCACCTCTAAACGTTATCATTTATATATTATGCCTGTTGACAACATTTTGTGCATGACCACCCGGTAAAATGATACAGCGGCTATCCTGTATATAATTGTATCTGAAAACCAGTTGCAGCCACACAATTTCTGATACAAACTAAGACGCAAAACATCTGTATAAATCAAAAAAAGACATGACATATCTTAAAACTTATGCCCTGTCTTTTTTATTTAAGCTATTTTATAACAACTTATGCCATATAGCTCTGCAAATATATCCTGTCATTTTATAACAGACTTATGATTATATAACCTATCATTGCAGCAACTATCTGCATTATTATAAATCTGAACACAACCTGTGTATCTGACCATCCCTTATTTTTTCGTGCATGGTCATGAAGCGGTGTTCTTGTATTTACAAGTATTGAAATCTTTAAAAATCTCTTTAAGAAAATTTTTACAAGACCAAGACCTCCGTCAATTATAAGCACAATAGCGAGTAATATGTAGCTTATCGGATGTCCCGTCTTCATTGCGATAATGGCAATGTAAAATCCGAGTGCCCTCGAACCTGCATCTCCCATAAGCATACTGCTCGGTTTTGAATTGAAATAAAGGTAAGCAAGAAGTGTTGCCACAAATATAAAATCAGCTATCACATAATATCCGAGTTCATTTGCAAAAATCACCGTAAACGCTGATATTACAACACAGCAAAGACTTCCTGAAAGCCCGTCCACTCCGTCTGTGCAGTTCGTTACATTTATTGAAACCCAGATAAGAATTATACCGAGCACAAAATAAACCGGCATCGGAAGTGTGATAACATTTTTTCCAATGTGTATAACAGACTCATTAAAGTTTAAGAATGTCCACATTGTAACAATAGATAAAATAAGGTCTATCGCACCTTTTTTGTAATCCTGCCATGGTGTCTCTGCCGCATCATCAAGATAACCGCTTAACATTATTGCAAATAAAAGTATGCAATATATGATAAATTCTCTTGTTATCGGCATAAAGAGCAGCGAACAGATAATAAATACTATTACAAATGTAAGTCCGACACCTCTTGTCTTTCCCTTTGATAATGCACCGTTTACCGCAAACTCCCTGCCCTGATCCACCGGCAGAAACGGAAATGGAAATTTAAGACATATAAATGTCAGCAGAAATGCTGCGAGAATACCTATCATCGTTATCTGATTTGGATTTAAGCAACCGCTTAGTATATTATACATATTTTCTTCCTCCATATTTTTTGACACAACCACTATTATACATCCCACAAACTTTTATTACAAGAACTTTGTTTTATAATCTCTTTTCTAAAATATCCACCGTGTGTGCACCCGCACCTACAAGTTCCTGTCTCTCGCAGGTTGCAAGATGGTACTCCACAAACAGATTAAAAGTCTCCTCATCCATCGCATTTAATACAGGACGCATAAGGTCTGCCTGCCCGTCGGCAGATATAAGTTTTATCCTGTCTAAGTCAGCCGCTTTGCGGATTTTGTCTATATCCTCGACCCTCACATAATCGTACAAATCCTCTTTTTCAGGCAGACAATGAAAATCTTTTGTAACTTTTCCCGCTTTTACAACTTCTTTTATATGATTTTGCTTAAATCCATATGTCAATATACTGTACTCATTCATGCAATACGCAACAAGTATCTTTCCTCCCGGCTTTGTCACCCTTTTTGCTTCATTCATGGCTTTTAATTTATCCTCAAATCCAAAAAGATGATACATAGGACCAAAGAGCAGTGTTATATCAAAAGTATCGTCCTGAAGTTTTGATAATTTCATGGCATTTCCCTGCATCGCCTTGACCGTACTGTTTTTTGACTTCAATATACCGAGATTGTACTTTACAAGTTCAACTGCCGTCACATCGTGTCCTTCATCGGCAAGTGCAACAGAATATCTTCCCGTACCTGCACCTATATCAAGTATATTTACACATTTTCTGTCACCTATGCACTCATGAATGTATTTCATAGATGTAATAAATTCCACCTGACCGTGTCTTCTCGTCAGTCTTTTTTCTTCATTAAATTTATTGTAATATTTTTCAAGTTCCGTCATTTCTTTCACGGCAAACCTCCGGATTTATATATAATTACACAATAATACATTATATAATATAACATATCATTAAAAAAATCCAGTCTATATATTTATGTGTTTATTTCAATCTCAATGGTAACTCCCACTCAGAAGAATATCTTTAACGA
>JBNMLR010000160.1:0-5303 GCA_050874945.1 Butyribacter sp.
ATCGTAGGTTTGTGACTCCACGGAGCCGGAATTGTATATGCTGGTTCTGCGCATATCAGCCAGTATTGGTATGGAGGTGTCTTTGGCAGCTATTGTTATTCTTGCAGAATTAGAAGATACATACTGGTAAGTCAGTATAAGATTGTCTAAAGGAATGTTTAATGTGCTGTTAGCGGTGGATAGATTTACGTGATATTCATCAAGGGCTTTAAAAAGATTAGGTGTGGTTATATTGGTTGTTGAGGTTTTAAAGTTGAGTTTATAACTTAGAGGAGTATCTTCAACTACAGTGATAGCAGGAGTTTCACCGGTGTCGCCTTTTTCGCCTTGAATACCCTGTTCGCCGGTATCGCCCTTGTCACCTTTCTCACCTTGAATACCCTGCGGTCCGGTGTCGCCTTTTTCGCCTTGGATACCTTGTTCGCCAGTATCGCCCTTGTCGCCCTTTTCTCCTTGAATGCCCTGCGGTCCAGTGTCGCCTTTTTCGCCCTGAATACCCTGTTCGCCGGTGTCGCCTTTCTCGCCCTTTTCGCCCTGAATGCCCTGTTCACCGGTATCGCCTTTCTCACCTTTTTCACCCTGAGGACCTATCTCGCCCTGAGGTCCACGCTCTCCTGTATCACCCTTAGGACCGACAGGGCCTTCAGGCCCTGGTATGCCCTGTTCGCCCTGAGGCCCCGGACAACCTCTGTCACCCTGAACACCTTGCGGTCCGAGTTCACCCTGTGGTCCCTGTATTCCGACAGGACCCTGTTCACCGACAGGCCCACGCTCGCCTTTTTCACCTCGTTCACCTTTTGGCCCCGGCGGTCCCATAGGTCCCGGATCTCCCTTTGGTCCGATAGGACCTTTATCGCCTTTAGGACCGATTGGTCCGGGATTGCCCTGAATACCCTGTAGTCCTATTTCTCCCGTATCACCTTTAGGTCCTACATCTCCTCTGACTCCCTGAAGTCCTCTTGGTCCCATAGGTCCTGTAGCTCCTCTTGGTCCCTGAGGACCGGGACAGCCGTTTTCACCTTTAATACCTCTTGGTCCCATTGGACCCTGCTCACCTCTTGGACCCTGTTCGCCGCGAGGACCTTCAGGCCCCATAGGACCGGGCGGTCCCTGAATCGTCACATAAGTACCGCAGGTTCCATAGCTGTTATTGCAATTTCTGGCTCTATTATTCTGGTAGTTCATAATAAACCTCCATATATCAAATGGTGTCTACTTATATATTATGCAGAAATGTTAAATATGAGCAGAATACATTGATGCAGCGTATATATTTCTTTTTATTGCACATACTATTTTGGAACGAAAATAAAAACAACAGGAGGATTTTAAAATGGTTTTAGAACAGAAAGAAGTGGATGTTATAAAGGAATTGCAGACGCAGGAGAAAAGCTGTGTGGAGAAATACCGCAGATATAAGGAGCAGGCTTGCGACATGGAACTTAAAAATCTCTTTGGTAAGATTGAGAAACTTGAGCAGAAGCATTATGATACACTTGGAAAGGTTCTTGAGGGAGAAGTGCCTGAGTGCAACTGTAACGATGATGACGGCAAAAATTATGAACCGCCGGTGACATATACACAGGCAGACAACAGCGAGGATAAAAAGACAGACTGCTTTTTGGTGACAGACTGTATCGGAACTGAAAAGATGGTTTCATCAGAGTACAATTCTAAAGTATTCCGTTTTGCAAATGCCGCACTCAGAAAACTTATGGCGGATATACAGATAGAAGAACAGAACCATGCGGAGATGCTTTATAAGTATAAGACAGCTAACGGCATGGCTTAAATCTGTCTGTAAAGAAAAAATTCATATTGTTCCGGGGAGAATTGCGAAGCAATTCTTGGAGGGCAAAACGCTGGTTTTGCCCTTTTTATTATTTTTATTTTTGTGTTATAATCAGAATTACATATTAACTTTGAAAGAAAAAATAGTTTTAAGATTATGATGGAGGGGAATAATGCGAAAAAAATTATTTATCAGTCTTATTATATTTACACTTATGGCAGGGCTGCTTGCAGGCTGCGGCAAAAGCGAGGAACAGCATAGTGATGAAAGCACTAGTACGCAGAAAGTAAGACAGGATAAGTTATATAAGGATGGAGATACAGATTATCTTTTCAGAGTAAAAGGAAAGTCTTTTCAGAAATATAACGGAAAAGATTTTGAGGATTACTATATCAAGGGAGTAAATATCGGCTCAAGCAAGCCAAATACTTTTCCGGGCGAGTTAGGTGTTACCGAGGATGAGTATCTTAAATGGTTTGAGCAGATAGGACAGATGCACGCTAATACCATACGAGTATATACCGTTTTAATGCCGGCTTTTTATAATGCACTTTACAAATACAATTATACTCATGACGAAAAATTATATCTGTTTCAGGGATGCTGGTATAATGAAGATCTTTTAGCAGAGACACAGAATGCTTTTTCGGATATGAAAGATGTAAAAAAAGATTTAAAGGATCTCGTGGATATTATTCACGGAAATGCAAAGATAAAAAAACGCGTCGGTCATGCTTATGGAACATACAGTAAAGATATTTCAAAATATGTTATCGGATGGATTTTAGGGATAGAGTCAGATCAGGAGCTTGTCGAGGGCACGAGAGCGGCAAATAAGAATACTACATCTTATGCGGGAAAATATCTGTCATGTAAAAAGGTGGAGCCGTATGAAGTTTTCTGGTGTGAAATTGGAGATTATACCTTAAAATACGAAGATGAAAAATATCATATGCAAAGACCGGTAAGTTATTCTAACTGGCCGACTGCGGATGTTATGGAACATCCAAACGAGCCGCTTTCAAAGGAAGATGCAATTTCACTTACGGTGGATGACTTAAGTCCAAAGGACAAATTAAAAACAGGGATTTTTGCAAGCTATCATGTGTATTCCTATTATCCGAATTTTATGTTCAGTGAGGAGCCATATTGCAGTTACAAAGACGAGAGCGGAAAGATAAATACCTATCTTGCATATTTGAAAGATCTTGTCGCACATAACGAGCATCCGGTTGTCGTAGCGGAGTTTGGAATACCGGCGAGCAGAGGAGTTACCCATGTCAACCCGCTTACGGGATTTAATCAGGGTGGAGTTTCGGCAAAGCAGCAGGGTGAAATGCTTGTAAGTATGTTTAAGGATATAAAAAAGGCAAAATGTGCAGGCGGACTTGTGTTTGTATGGGAGGACGAGTGGTTTAAAAGAACATGGAATACCATGGATTATACAAACAGCGATTACCGTGCATATTGGAATGACGTGCAGACGAGTGAACAGCATTTCGGTCTTGCGGAATATATCTCAACGGAGTGTAATCCGATACCGGTCTTAGATGGAAAACTCGATGACTGGAAAAAAGATGACATTATTTTGGAAAATGATGACAGAAAGATATATGCAAAGTGTGACAGCACATATGTCTATCTGGCGGTTGAGGATAAAAAGGCTGATTTTAATAAGAAAGGAAATAATCTGTATTTTGACATTAACCCAAAGGAGGGATGTGGAAATTATGGCGATGTGAAACTTTCTTCGGATGCTGATTTTGTACTTCATATAGAAGGAAAAAACAAGACACGCATACTTGTAGATACAGCTTCAGACTCATATGTACGCGCGGAGCCTGACTGGACAAAACTTAATCTTGTAAGTGACAAAAAAGATTCATTTCACAGAATGTATCTTATTACGGATAAGAGCCTTACTTATCCTCAGACAAAGAAGAAAGTGCCGGTACAAAAAAGTGAGACAGGTCTGCTTCATTATGGAAAAGTGGATGTTGAAAATGATATAGGTGATGTACTTACTGACTTTTATTATAAAGATAATGTATTTGAGGTAAGAATTCCGTGGGGACTGTTAGGCTTTAGTGCACCGTCCGTAAAAGAAATAAATTATGGCAGCAAAAATACCACAATGAAAGTAGATGGGATAAATATAGGATATATTTCAGAAAATAAGGATTTAGGCGAAGAAAAATTTACCTGGAAAAACTGGGAACAGGCATCATACAGACATCATTTAAGGGCATCATATTATATGCTGCAAAATTATCTGAAGACGGTAGATTGACAATTAAATAATAGAAAGTTTTCGAGACTGTCGTTTTATAAGATTTTTATGACTTATAAGGCGGCAGTTTTTATTTTGTCATATTTAGACGGAAACAGCATTAAAGCTATGACTTTAAATAAAGTCGGAAAGTTTTTATTATACCGCATTTAGTCGGAAACTTGACAAATATGTCTAAAAACATACACATATTCAAGTATCTTTAATAAAAATAGTAATAAAAAGGGAGAATGATGTATGCTTAAGAACTGTGTTTTTAAAGGTGATGTTGACACGAAAAAATGGATTGGCTCGGCGGCGGCAAGAGCCGTTAAAACTATGGCACAGACAGCCGTTTCAGTAATCGCCGTCGGAAGTACGGTGGCAAATGTTGACTGGAGACTTGCCACATCTTCAGCGGTCGTTGCAGGAGTTGTGAGTATTTTGACATCAGTTGCAGGACTTCCGGAAGTGGAGTGCAAAGAAAGTATTAAAAAATGAATTGACTGAATGATTTATTTTTTTTAAAGTTACCCCAAAATGAGAGCAGTGTGAAATATATCATGTTTTACACAATGCACAAAAAACGTGTGCAGAAAGGAGAAGTAATATGGCGAAAATAAAAGCAGTAACAGTGCACGCAGGTCATAACCCGACAGGAAAGATAGCGAGTGGGGCGAGTGACTATATTGATGAGAGCAAAGAGAACAGGGTTATCACAAAAAAAGTTGTCCGTCTTTTAAAAAGAAATGGAATAAAAGCATATGACTGTACGGTAAATAATGGAAAAAGCCAGACGGATGTGCTTAGAAAAATATGTGCAAAATGTAATTCCAAAAAGAGAGATCTTGATATTTCCATTCATTTTAATTCTGCAGACCATCAGCGGATACGGGATGGAAAGACGACCGGAACGGAGGTGTGGGTGAAAAATACCTCCGCAGTAAGAGGAGATGTGGCAAAAAGAATATGCAGCCGCATGGCAAAGCTCGGCTTTAAAAACCGTGGAGTAAAGACAACTTCAAATCTGTGGTTTTTAAATAAGACGACAAAGCCTGCAATCCTCATTGAAGTTTGTTTTGTTTCTGATCCGGATGATGCCGTGCTCTATAAAAAGCATAAGGATGATATTGCAAAAGCTATAGTACAGGCGATAATCAGTTACAACAGGGTTCATTAACGGGACGGTTTGCTTAAATTTGCATTATTGATAATTTTAGTTATCATTGACGGCTTTTCGGA
>JBNMLR010000161.1:0-5289 GCA_050874945.1 Butyribacter sp.
ACAATATCCTTACTCGTAACAGCAAACGCTCTAAGCTGGTGGTCTGCCGCTGTTGCTCTAACTATATAATCTTTATATTCACTCATTGTTAATCTCCGTTTCTATTTTTATATTGGAATAGTTTTTAGACATTTGCGAAACTATCATAAATTGCAATTAGCACAAAATATCATTATTTTCACAATCACCTATAAAGTAACCTTTCATTCAGGACGCTGTGCCACAAAATAAATCCTCTCGCTGTCCTCTTTTGCCGCATTTTCCGTGAAAGCGTCATAGACCTCAAGACATGAAAGCCCCGCCTTTTCAAGACAATCTCTCACAAACTTAATATCATACGCCCTCTGGTGATGAATTTCTTCCGACCTCTCAAAAAGGTCATTCTCATCGTCAACAAGACTGTATATCGTAAGCAGATACTCATTGATGCCCGTATCCTTATGAAATTCATTTTCCCAGATAAAACTTGCATCCTCTCTGTTCTCCGCAATCGTCCTGCTGCCGAGTATATTCTCATAAAAATGTCTCGTTTTCATGTCAAAAATAAAAATTCCTCCAAAATCAAGAAAAATCTTCACCTTTTCAAAAACCTTAAGCAGATCATTTTCGTCCGTGATATAATTCATGCCGTCACAGACACACACCATAGCGGCGGCAGTACCGTAAAGGTCAAGTTCACGCATATCCTGATTTAAAAACAGTATCTCATTTCTGCTCTCACCTGTTTCCTGCTTCTGTCCGTGATAGTTCATAGCCTCCTGCGAACCATCGGACTTACTTTCACTTTCATCTGCCATTTCATCAAAATCCTGACAACAATACTTTTGCCTTGCAACATCAAGCATCTCATATGACATATCGACACCTATCATATCATAACCGTCGTCCGCAAGCAATTTTGTCATTGTGCCCGTGCCGCAGGCAAGGTCTGCCACGATTCCGTCTTTAATGCCATATTTTATCAATAAACCATGAAGATAATCATGCCACTGTTCATAGGGAATGTTGTCCACGAACTCATCATAGACATAGGCAAATTCTCCATATATCTCGTCCTGTTCCATAATATACCTCATTTTCTGTGTTTTTCATGAAACTTTATCACATTAGAAGATATACTCTGCATAAATCAATCCATTATTTGTCCACACCTTATCTGTGAACAATAGCATAAATCCTAATGCTTTTATATGTTAGCATAACATGACATTATGTGCAAACACAAACGGTGCATTTTGAATGTGTGATGTGTGCATGATTATATATAACCCAAAGTATGCAGATTCACTTAAGTATATTAAAAAAGGGCAAAATCAGCGTTTTGCTCTGTCCCCACACCACATTACGAGCATTTTCCTATACATAAAAAAAGCTAAAATAAGAATATATATTCCTTTTTTAGCTTTGTAATAAACTCAATTCAACTCATCCAGCGTTTTTTCATACTCCGGCACAAACTCTTCACAGAAAATCTCGGCTTCTCTGCATCCCAGTTCTCTTATCGCCTTAAAAGTCGACTCTTTCGCATGATTAAACTCTCTGTTTCCAGTCTTTTCTTCCTCTATGCACTTGATAAGAGCCGATATTTTGTCTGCCGCTTTTATAAGTTTCATAACTGACGCATCCTCTTTTGGCAGCAGATATTTTTCATACTCCAAAGCCATATCCCCAGGAAGTCTTGACAGAAGATTTTTTGCCGCATTGACCTCAATCTCCTTATAGGCATCTTTTATATCAGAATTATAATATTTAACAGGTGTCGGCATATCTCCGGTGATAATCTCCGTACAGTCATGATACATTGCAAGCAATGCAATATGCTCCACATCATAGTCCCTGCCAAGCCTGCAATTTCCTATAACGGCGAGAGCATGAGCAACAACCGCAGTTTCGAGAGAATGTTCACAGACATTCTCCCTAAGCGAATTACGCATCAGTGCCCATCTCCCGATATATTTCATCCTCGACAGCATGGCAAAAAATGAGTTGTCATTTTTCTTATCCATAAACATATCACCTCTCAAGCATCTTCTTGATAAATGCACCTGTATAAGACTTCTTGCTTTTTGCTACTTTTTCAGGTGTGCCCTTTGCTATGACTGTTCCGCCTTTCGCTCCGCCCTCCGGTCCTAAGTCGATTATATAATCTGCCGTTTTTATAACATCAAGATTGTGCTCTATTACGATAACGGTATTGCCGTTCTCTGTAAGTCTCCTCAATATGTCAACGAGTTTATGCACATCCGCAAAATGAAGTCCCGTTGTAGGCTCATCAAGTACATACACCGTTTTTCCTGTACTTCTCTTGCTAAGCTCTGTCGCAAGTTTTATTCGCTGTGCTTCTCCACCTGAAAGCGTGGTTGACGGCTGACCGAGTTTTATATAGGAAAGTCCTACCTCATAAAGCGTTTCTATCTTTCTTCTGATAGTCGGTACTGCTTCAAAGAATGTGAGTGCTTCTTCCACTGTCATGTCAAGCACATCATATATGCTCTTGCCTTTATATTTTACATCGAGTGTTTCCCTGTTATATCTCTTTCCACCGCACACCTCACAAGGCACATACACATCCGGCAGGAAGTTCATTTCTATCTTTATAATTCCGTCACCGTGGCAGTTTTCACATCTTCCGCCTTTTACATTGAAACCGAAACGGCCTTTTTTATATCCTTTTGCCTTTGCGTCAGGTGTAGCTGCAAACAAATCCCTTATCATATCAAATACTCCGGTATAAGTCGCAGGATTTGAGCGTGGTGTTCTTCCTATCGGAGACTGGTCTATATTGATAACCTTGTCAAGCTGCTCCAGTCCCTCAACACCATTGCAAAGTCCCGGAATAGTTCTCGCCCTATTTAACTGTTTTGCCATTGACTTATAAAGTATCTCATTTACAAGCGAACTTTTTCCCGAACCTGAAACTCCCGTAACGCAGGTCATAACGCCCGTCGGAAACTCTACATTTATATTTTTGAGATTGTTCTCTTTTGCGCCTTTTACCTTTATCCAGCCTGTAGGCTCTTTTCTGACTTCAGGAACAGGTATCTTTTTTCTGCCGCTTAAGTAATCGCCTGTTATCGACTCTTTGCAAGCCATAATATCTTTTGCCGTTCCTGTCGCAATCACCTTGCCGCCATGCGCACCTGCTCCCGGTCCTATATCTACTATATAATCAGCTGCAAGCATCGTATCTTCGTCATGTTCTACAACTATAAGTGTATTTCCGAGGTCTTTTAACTTCATCAACGCACCGAGCAGCTTATCATTGTCCCTCTGGTGAAGTCCTATACTCGGCTCATCAAGTATATATGCAACTCCGACAAGTCCCGAACCTATCTGTGTCGCAAGCCTGATACGCTGTGCTTCACCACCTGAAAGACTCGCCGTATATCTCGAAAGTGAGAGATATTCAAGACCTACCTCGACAAGAAATCCTACCCTTGCTTTTATCTCTTTAAGTACAACCTTTCCTATATTTAACTGGTTCTTTGTAAGTTCAAGGTTATCAAGATAATTTTTCAGGTCGATTATCGAAAGCTCTGTTATCTGTGCGATATTTTTATCACCGACCGTAACGGCAAGTGCTTCAGGACGGAGTCTTTTTCCTTTACAAGCCTTACACGGAGTTATCCTCATGAAACTCTCATACTCTTTCTTAGTACTCTCCGAAGCTGTCTCCCTGTATCTTCTCTCAACATTTTTGATAATTCCCTCAAATGCAACATCATAGACACCCACGCCACGCTGTCCTCTGTAGTGCACCTGAACGCTCCTGCCATCCGTTCCGTGCATAAGCATATGCCTGATATTCTCAGGAAGATCCTGATAAGGGGTGTCAAGGTCAAAACCATACTCCTCGGCAAGTGCATCAAGGACACATCTGGCATAGCTTGTCTTATTGGTAACAGACTGCCATCCGTTTACGACAAGTGCACCGTCAGTAATACTCAATGACGGGTCAGGTATCATAAGCTCCTCCGCAAACTCCATCTTATATCCGATACCGTGACATACCTCACACGCACCAAAAGGATTGTTAAATGAGAATGTTCTCGGCTCTATCTCATCAATGCTTATACCACAGTCAGCACATGAAAAACTCTGACTGAACCTGAGCTGTTCTTTGCCCGGAATATCAACTATAAGAAGTCCGTCAGAAAGTCTCATGACATTTTCAATAGAATCGGTAAGTCTCTTTTCTATACCCTCTCTGACAACAAGTCTGTCAACCATTATCTCTATGTTATGCTTTTTGTTTTTCTCTAACTTTATATCCTCTGACAGGTCATAGATGTGACCGTCAACGACAACTCTCACATAGCCGCTCTTTCTGGCACTCTCAAAAACCTTGACGTGCTCGCCCTTTCTCCCCCTTACAACAGGTGCAAGAAGCTGTAATCTCGTGCCCTTTTCAAGCTTCATTATCTCGTCACATATCTGGTCGACCGTCTGTCTCTTTATCTCTTTTCCACACTTAGGACAATGCGGTATTCCAACCCTCGCATAGAGAAGTCTGAAATAGTCATAAATCTCCGTCACTGTACCTACTGTCGAACGCGGATTTCTGTTTGTAGACTTCTGGTCGATTGAAATAGCAGGTGGAAGTCCCTCTATCCTCTCAACATTAGGCTTTTCCATAAGTCCCAAAAACTGCCTTGCATAAGAGGACAAAGACTCCATATATCTTCTCTGTCCCTCTGCATAAATAGTGTCAAACGCAAGCGACGACTTTCCCGAACCGCTAAGTCCCGTAAGCACCACAAACTCGTCCCTCGGAATATCAACATCAATATCCTTAAGGTTGTGCTCAGCCGCCTTTCTTATTTTTATATATTTCTTAACTTCCTCATGTTTTGCCATAAAAAACCTCATTTCTAAACATATTTTCAAATAAATAATGTCACTTTTACTATGTCATTCATGCAGATTATTCACAATCTGCTCTACTGTCTGTTCATAACGCAATTTCATTGTGTCCGCAATATTATTGCGTTTACAATCTTATTGCATCAACAATTTTATTACGTTCACAATCTTATTGTTTCAACTATTTTATTGTGTCATAAAACCGCCCGCCTTTGCTCAAAAGCAGACTAAAATCTAATACCATCAACAGCTAAACTTCACAGAAACTCTTATCAACTGTCTGATATTTCTCATAATAACACCAATCATTTATAATTTCAAGCACATATGTTCGTTTTTGTTTTGTTGATTATAAAAAGCATATATAAACAGCAGAGATTGATATAAAATTTTCAGCGAATGGCGTTAGAGACAGAGAGCCGGTCT
>JBNMLR010000162.1:0-5281 GCA_050874945.1 Butyribacter sp.
GTATAGAGAAAGCACTCGTAGAAGATGATTATGACAGTGGAGAGAATGAAGTTAAAGATAATGTCATATCGAAAGGCGGTGGAGAAAGTAAAGTTAAAAATAATGTTTTATCGAAAGGCGGAGAGAAGAAAACTTCAAAATTAGTAAAAAATGAGAAATCAGAGGAATATGAGAGTGCCGGTTCATTTTTGAAAAATATAGGTTCAAACACTGATATGCAGAATTCTGATTTTACGGCTATAGGAAGTTGTGGGACAAACAAATTGTCAGAGATTGTTTATGCTGACAAGAAACTTACATCTTATATAAAGAGTTCCGCCAGTGCAGTTGATTATGGGATGGAATATCTGATATGCGGTAATGAGAGTGAAAAGGATAATCTGACGGGAGTTATAAACAGAATAATTGCTATGCGTATGCTTATAAATTTTGCAATTATTTCAAAGGATGAAGTGATAAAAGCAAAAGCACTTGCAACAGCGACTGCGATAGCAGGGATAACAGGGATAGAACCGGTTATAAAAGGGGTTCAGTATGTAATACTTGCAATATTGGCATTTGAGGAGTCATGTATAGATACAGCGGCACTTCTTGACGGTAAAAAAATACCATTGCTAAAAAATACAACTGATATAAAGATAAAGTATGAAGAAATCTGTACCGTATCAGGCAGTTTTTTTAGGGAGAAAGCACAGCAGTATAAAGAAAGTGATGGAAAGATAACAACAAATTTTATAGATTACAGGGAATATCTTTTGAGTTTTCTTGCGGTGGTTCCGGAAGAAAAAATAAAAAGCAGGTTATTTGATGTTATTCAGCATGATTTAAGAACAAGATATAATGAGAGTTTTCGCATTTATGACTGTATAGTGGCAGCGGATTATAATGTTACATACAGTATGAAATTTGCATTTCCGTTTTTATGGAATATGTACGGTAAGGACTTAAAGTATAAGAAATTTAGAAAGCAGGTGAGCGTTAGTCACAGATATGGATAAAAATTACAATAAAAACATAAAAGCATCAATTACAGTTGAAGCGTCATTTTGTGTTCCTATATTTTTTCTGGTGCTGTTTTCATTGCTTTATGAATTTAATATTATGTTTGGAATAAACGAAAACTATGCAAAATTGTATGATGCTGCAGACAGATATGCAATATACAGTCATGATATAAATGAAGAAAATTCGTACAATTCAGGATATATAAATGAAAAAATCAAAATGTTCACAGAGAATATAACTTCTGTTTTAAAAGGTGGAAATATCATTAGCTGGTCAGATAAAGGCGGATATAAGGTCTGCTATATGAGATATAAAAAGAAAGTTCCTTTTGGTATGGCAGGCATGAGACAAAATTTTTATCACCAGATGGTAGTGAGTGAATACGCAGGAAAAAGTATGCTTACTGATGAAGTGGCAGAGGATGAAGATGTTTATATAACGGAGACAGGCAAAGTCTATCATACACATTCTGACTGCACATATTTAAAGCCGAGTATAAAGAAAGTTTCTGCAGATAAACTTGACGGAATGAGAAATCTGTCAGGAGGAAAATACAAAAGGTGCGAGCATTGTTTAAAAAATACTAATTCCGTAGGAGTGTATGTTTACATAACAGATTATGGAGACAGGTACCATATGTCAGGACATTGTTCAGGCATAAAAAGAAATATAAAAAAGGTAAAAAAGTCTAAAATAGGCGGAATGTCTGAGTGCAATAAATGTATGGAAAGGGGATAGATGTATGGCAGTAACGATATTACTTGGATTGTGTCTTGTGGTATGTATGATAACGGATATTATAAAAAGAACGGTTGATACAAGAGTGCTGATACTATTTTTTGGGATGCTTATGATTTACGAATTTATTGAAAAGAACATCAATATTCACAATATTACAGCAGGATTGTTTGCGGTTGTTTTATTTGCAGCGTTGTCTTTTATGTCAAAAGGAGCAATAGGGATGGGGGATGCTCTGTTATATTCGTTCATTGTATATTTTATGGGAGTCGAAAAGGCTTTTTACATTATTTTTATGTCAGTCATGTTTGCGTTTTTTGCTGCATTATATCTTGTTATAGTCAAAAGGAAAGGAAAAAAATATGAAATTCCGCTGGTGCCGTTTATTTTTATGGCATATGTGAGCAGTTTCATGGTCTGACAGGGAGGAGGAGAATTGCTGGTGAAGAAAGTATATAATCATAAAAATATGAGGAGTTATGGAAAATGTAAGGAGAAAAGTGAAAAAGAAGATGTACCTGTTAAATATGAGAGAGTAAGTGAAAAAGAAGATACATCTGTTAAATATGATGAGAAAAGCGAAAAAGAAGATGTATCTGTTAAATATGATGAGAAAAGCGGAAAAGAAGATGTATCTGTTAAATATGATGAGAAAAGCGAAAAAGAAAATACATCTGTTAAATATGATGAGGAAAGTGAAAAAGAAGATGTATCTGTTAAATATGAGAGGGGAAGTGAAAAAGAAAAATTGATTGAAAAATATGAAATATCAGGTAATTATACGGTTGAAGCAGCTTTTATTGTTCCAATGATATTGGGGATTGTCTTTGCAATCATGTATATGCTCTTTCTTCTGCATGACAAGGTGATTTTGCAGGAAAATCTCAGGACAGCAGTGTTGAGCATTGCACAGAATGAAAATGTAAGTGATGGAAAAAAGCTGGTATCAAAAAATTTAATAGTCCTAAAAGTTAAAAATGCAGATTGTAATGTTGGGACTAAGTATGTGACAGCTAAGGCAAATGCTGTTGCAAAGATGGACATACCGGTTATAGCTTATTTTATGAAAAAGAAAAACAAAATCTATTTAAAAACAAGATGTTTAAAGCTAAAACCGGAAAGTATGCTGCGGAGAAAAAGTGAGAGTATGCGAAAAAATGAGAAATAAAGGCAAGAATTAATATTAGAAATCAAAACGCAAAATAAAGATAAGACTGATATTGAAAACAAAAACAATAATAAAATCATAAAAATAGGAATTTTTGAGATACGAAACACTAAGCAGCAGGAACCGCAGATGGTTTAAGGAGGTGAATATACAAATATATGGCGAAATATCAAAAAAAAGATGGTGCATTTGGTTCATATATTGTGTATGAGATTGATGATGCGGACAGTGGAACATCAGAAAATGAAACGATAGAACTTAATATGCTTAAAAATAATAAGATACCGGGAGTGCTTACATATGACATTAGATATATGGATGATAAAGTTTGTCTGTATTATGATATAAAAGATATGATTTCTCTGAAAGATGCGATAAATACAAAAAATATCGGTTATGATGAATTGTGCCGTATATATACTGCGGTTATACAGATTGCAAAAAGCTGTAAAAAGTATCTTATATCATTTGAGTCCATTATGTTTAAAATGGAGCTTATATATACTAAACGAAAGTATGAGGAGTTTGCTTTCTGTATTTTTCCAAACAGTGATACTTCATATAGAAAACAGTTAAAAGATATGACGGAAGAACTTATGAGAGCAGTGAAGCATGAGGACAGGGAGGGGGCTGAATTTATTTATGAATTGTATGATATAGTTTCAACAGATAGCTTTTTTATCGGTGATATTGAGGAGTTTGTCAGTGAAAAAAAGAAAATTTATGATTTAAAGGAGAATAAGATTTGCAAAAATAAAATGTCTTTGGATGATAAAGGCAGAAGAAAACAGTCGGAGCAGACGAAAAAGGAGCTTTCCGGTGAGTGTCAGAGCGAAAGAAACAACTGTAATGATAAAATTTATCAATCTGATACAACCGATATGGAGAAAAAAGTCTGCAAAACTGATAAAACCGGTTCGTACAGAAAAGATTATAAGGAGGGCAAAGTCCGTAGGGTAGACAAAAGTCCTCAATATGGCAAGGGTTATAAGAATAGAAAAAATTATCAAGACGGTGAAGTATGTAAGAAAGGCAAAGATTATAGGGACGGTGAAGTCTGCTGGGGAAGAAATGAAAAATTTACGCTGGTAAGAGGAAATATAAAAGATGTGCTGGTGAGAGAGTTCGTTCCAAGAGTAATAGATGTAAGAAAATCTGTTTCATTTGGATGTGGTATGGAGGAGCGTGTGCATATAGGCAGAAGTGTAAAAAATGAGGTTGTACTTCCACAGAATTATATCAGCAGGGCACACGCCGTGCTTGAGGCAGATGAAAATTTTTTGTATGTTACGGATAAAGGTTCTTTAAATGGAACTTTTATAAATGGCAAAAGAATTGCCGCAAATGTAAAAACAAAGTGCAGGGTCAGAGATGAGATTACATTTGCGGACATATGTTTTGTTGTTGTTTGAAAATATTAGGGTGTTGGAGCTAAAAGGCATTTTGAAATCAACTGATGCCACGTATTGTTTCATTGCTGTCTGATTTTGTCACTTGCATAATACTATTTAAAAACAATAGATTTGTTGATGTATTCTGTTTTTACTACAATATACGGATAGCTTTTGGCTTTAGAAGTCGATTTTTGTTTAGGACCATATAACTCCGTATCAAAAACAATGTAGTTGTCTGAAAGATAAAGTTCATTGACGGTTATGCTGAAATCAGGTGAAAGCTGCCTGCCGTAGCCTTTTACTATATAGAGTTCTCCCTCACATGAAAAACTGAGTTCAATGGCATTGTCTTTGCGCTCCTTTATCATTTTTCTGAGCTCCTGTGGAATTTCGCCACCGGTTATGACAGTGTAATCTATATCCTTAGTTTTTGGATAATCCTCCTGTTTGCTGCATCCGCTAAACAAAAAAGTTGCTGATAATGCGGTTAATAGGAGAAAAATATAAACTTGAATTCGGTGCAATGAGGTTTTTTTTCGATTAAACATATGTCTGCCTCACTTTATTTGTTAATAAGATTTTATGAATAGAAAATGCGTTTTATGTATATTTTTAAGGAAAGCTGGCATAAATGATGCTGAAAACAGATGGGTGAATATTATCATAAATGTGTTATGTTTTACAATCGCTTTCGTTGATTTTTAGAGGACTGTGGTTTATAATGGTAAATGTTAGACATAGTTGGCTGTGGAAGTAGAAGCAGGAGGATAATAAATAGTATGAAAGAATTGAACAAGGTAGAGTTTAAAAAGGAAGTTGAGGATTATTTAAAAGTTTTATTTAGAAAATCTATCAATGAAGCTGATGATCAGCAGAAATTTCAGGCTGTTGCATATGCAGTTAAGGATTTTATCGTAGATCAGTGGATGGCTACGCACAGAACTTATGAGGAACAGGATGTTAAAACAGTTTATTA
>JBNMLR010000163.1:0-5262 GCA_050874945.1 Butyribacter sp.
AAGTAATATCTTCTGGCTTCGCAAGCCCATCCATCATCGTCCTCTGAGTCGAGTGCTCCAAATTTTCCAAATCCGTCGGCTGAGAAAAGTATTTTTTCTGTCTTTTCATAGGCTACCATAACCTCAGGCCAGTGAACCATAGGTGCCATCACAAATGTGAGTGAATGACTTCCGAGAGAAATCTCATCACCCTCTTTTACAACGACCTGTCTGTCAGAAAAATCCTTATCAAAGAACTGCGGAAGCATCTGGAAAGTCTTTGCATTCCCGATAAGCTGCATATTTGGATATTTATCTGCGATAAGACCTATATTTGACGCATGGTCAGGTTCAAGATGTGAGATAACAAGATATGACGGCTCTTTTCCGTCAAGTGCCTCCTCGACATTTTTAACCCATTCATCAGTTGCTCTTGCATCAACTGTATCCATTATCGTTATTTTTTCATCAAAGATGATATATGAATTGTATGATACACCGTCAGGCACTACATACTGGCTCTCAAAAAGGTCTATATCCTTATCATCCACACCAACATATTTTATACTGTCCGAAATAAACATAATTTTAAAATCTCCTCTCGTATTCAAAAGTTTTTATCTGATAATAAGTGCAGTCATTTACACTAATTAAACATTTTAAACATCTTCTCGATAACTTCCACTGTACCGTCAATACCATAGCAAGCCGTATTAAGGCACATATCATAATTTTCCGAATGACCCCAGCGGCGGCCTGTATAGTAATTGTAATAAGCCTTTCTTGCCCTGTCCATATCTCTTACTTTCTCGACAGTATCATCATATGAAGCTCCGGTACAAGCCATATCATGCTTTACTCTCTCCTCAAACGGTGCTCCGATAAACACTGAGATATGAGGTATATCTGCGTGCTCAAGCACAACATCGGCACAACGGCCTAAGAATATACAGTCTCCTTTTTTAGCCATATCCTCTATCATCTGGCTCTGTGCGAAGAAAAGCTCATCATTGCCTGCAAATTTACGGAGTGAGAACGGTGTCTTGTTAAGCCATCCTTTTTTGCTGTCTGCCTGTGATGCGTCTACACTCGAAAAATCTTTTCCAATATGCTCGCACGCCATCTTGATTATCTGATTGTCATAATAAGACATATTCAACCTTGTTGAAAGTCTCATGCCGACCTCATGTCCGCCACTTCCATACTGACGGCCTATGCAGAGAATCCTGTGATTTCCGTCTTTAAATCTGTCTTTCATCTCAGCTATATTACTTACAAAGCTGTCAGGAAGCTGTTTTGTAGGATTGTACTGTTCAAGCATCTTATTGAGTTCTTCAAGTTCTTTTTTGCACTCCTCTGCAACGGCAGAATCTTTGATAGTTGAAATCATATTTCCGATAAGTATGGTTTCGTCTCTTATAAAATGTCTTTTATCCTCGTCAAGATGTTTAAGCATCTTCTTTACAGACAGTTCCTTGCCTGCCGGAAATACTTTTCCCATCGTACTTCCCGTTGCTTCATATACCTTTACATCAAGCTCATAAATCTTTTCCACAAGCTCTTTTACATCATATTTTTCCATATTCATCAATCCTCCATTCCTGCACATTTTATGCCTGTGCCCGCATAAAACACTTTCCCCACCCATAAACATCTGTGCATATTTTTAATAACCTACTTTCTTTCCTTTGGATGTCATATATCCGCTTATCCTGCCGGCTTTATAGTCTTTTTTCTTTGTTGCCACCGGCACTGAAGGGTCCGTAGGATCATAATTTATTGAGTCTGCTATCTTTATCGTAGCAGCTTTTCCAAGCGGTCCCGGTTTGCCGGAATTACCTTTTTCAATCTTTACCGTACTTCCTACAGCCGCATAATCATAAAGCCATTTTGCATCGGCAACAGTCATTCTTATACAGCCCGCTGACGCTGCACTGCCGAGTTTATTATAGTTGCTTGCACGAAGTGCATAATGTGACTGACTTCCGACAGCTATCGCATGGAAATAGACATTTCCGACAACATGGCTTGCCCATCTGGCATAAACGATACTTCCGTCAGGCTCACCCATCGGCTTTAAACTGTATTTTGCCGCCGTGCCGTTTGAACATATCGAATACGAGCCAAGCGGTGTGTAAGAAGATGAAAGCGTAAGTCCTGCCGCACCCGATGTAGTTGCCGTATCCCTGCCAACTGATACTGTGCAGGTCTTTACCGGTATGATATAATCTTTTTTCTGACTGTCATATGCATATATAGTAACACAACAGGCAGCTCTGTTCACTACTATTTTTAATTTATTGTTACCTTTTTTTAAATTCATTACATTGGTAAGGTCTGTAAGTTTTTCTCCGTTTTTATAGTAAAACTTATAAACTTTTCCGGCATATTTCTCATAACGCCAGCCGTTCTTTCCGACCTCTGAACTTTTTACACTGAATTCTTTCGTCTTAAATTTAATCTCCTTATTCCACTGTGTATAACCACACGCAACAACCTGTGTTCTTCCGCTTACCATATATTGATAATTTGCAATATACATTTTATCCGAATACACACCGATTAGTTTTTTTACTAATGATCTCTTACCGTTTTTTATACTGTAAACCTTAAATCTCACACTCTTTATGTTTCCGGGTATATAAGCATTTTTAAGTCTGAACTTTGCAGTTCCGTTTGAAAGTTTGCTTACCGTAAGTGTTCCGGTCTTTACTCTTATTGTTGCAGTTCCGGTCTTTTTAAGTATTCTCACGATACCTGCATTGTCCGTAACCGAAACTTCTATCTTGTATTTTCCAAATTTGTAGTTTATTGATTTTAACGGTATATCTGAATAATAGTATGTACTCGTTCCATTGTGCACACCTTTTACCGTGCACACAAGTTTACCTGCACTGTTATAAATATTAAATGTAACATTCTTTACGACAAGTGCTGAATTTACTTTCTCAGCAAAAACTCTGAATGTCTGATTTTTTTCTGTTTTTGTTGTAGATTTTGAACCTATATTTCCATATGTGAGTGCAAGATTAAATTCCTTTTGGGCAAGCAGCTCACTTCCACCCGAAAGTTTACTGTTCACAATAGTAAGTCTTGCATAATATGTACCATATGTATTGCAATACTTTGTAAGGTCAACATCCCAGCTTTTTGTTGCGGTCGGAATAACAGCCGTAGAGCCGATTTTTTTCTCGTCTTTTCCGTTTTTCTTTAAAATCGAAAGCTGCATCTGACTGTCTTTTCCCGGAACGATAACATCATTTTCTTTGTTTACTAATGATATTGTCCTGTTTGCCTTTGATTTATATCCTGCAACATCTAATGTGAATTTATCCTTATGTATTGAAAAATCGCACTTTGCGGCAGCTTCTACAGGTACTCCGTCACTCATAAGGAATGAAACCGTATATTCCTTATATGCATATGTGCTTAAATCCGAAAGTGAAAACGAACCTGAATACTGTCCGTTCTGGCAGTTTTCTGCCGTAAATGTCACCGGCTGTTCAAGCACCGTGACTGTATTTTCCGAGTCATCTTTATATGTAACTTTTGTCGTCATCCCCGATGTCTGTGCCATATCAATACCTGCAAGTGTATAATTACATACACCGTTTTCTCTGTCAGCATTTACATCCGCACTGTACTGTGCAGCTTTTGCGTTTGGTGAAAATGCAAATACCGCCACTAATATGGCAATCATAAATACTGTCGGCAATGCAATGAACTTTTTTTTGTGTTTACCTTGTTTTAACATTTTGTTCCTCCCATTTCTATCTACAGATATACTGCTCAAATGAATAGTGCATCCACTCTTTCACCTGCATACATTTTACCACTTCTTAACAATGTAATGCAAGTGCGACAAATGATATTTTGCCCTGTTAAAAATTGATGCATAACCTGACAGCCTGTATCAGTTTTGCAAATGAACAGTACCTGATTCAGACATAAAAAATACTTCGCAATATTACGAACTGTCTGCTTAATACTAACAACACCACAATGTTCTTTTATGGTAAATCATTGTGGTGTCATCTTTGTGTTTTTCTGTTGTATGATGGCTGGTATATTTTGTATCATCGATACAAAATACCATGTCAAATGATATAATGCCACTTACCGCCGACATTACTGTCTGTCTTTGACAATTCCATCATTTTTTCATGTATATTTTTAATGCTCTCTGTCACAAGTTTCTTAAAATCGGCTGATACCCTGTCTGCCGTCTCCTGTACTTCTTTGTGGCTAAGCGGTGTAACACTCATGCCGCTTGCAAGATTTGATATACACGATATACCACATATCATCATTCCCATATGGTTTGCAGCCACAGCTTCACAGGCAGTGCTCATTCCGACGGCATCGGCGCCGAGCACTCTCGCCATCTTAATCTCTGCCGGAGTCTCATATGCCGGTCCCGTAAATTGCAAATAAGTTCCCTCTTTTAAGTCAATGTCAAGTTCAGCCGCCGTCTTTTTTATAACTTTTCTTAAACTTATGTCGTAAATCTCACTCATATCAGGAAATCTCACACCGAGTTCATCGATATTCTCCCCGATAAGAGGTGACGGCACAAAACTTGAAATCTGGTCCTTTATCAGCATAAAATCACCCGGTCTGAAATCATAATTCACACCGCCGCTTGCATTTGTAAGGAACAAAACCTTTGCTCCCATAAGTTTCATAAGTCTTATCGGAAGCACCACATCAGAAATGTCATATCCCTCATAATAGTGCACACGCCCCTGCATACACACAACAGGCACATCACCCACATAACCGAAGATATACCTGCCCTGATGCCCCGGAACGGTCGAAACTGGAAAACCCTCAATCTCGTGATAATCAAGCTCGCAGACAACCTCGATACCATCCGCAAAATCACCAAGTCCCGAACCAAGCACCAGCGCAATCTCCGGCTCAAAATCAACCTTATTCCTAAAACACTCGTAGCATCTTTTCAGCTTGCCATAAACTTCCTCTGAAACTTTACCCATACCAAAACCTCCTTACTATTATAATTTTCACATAACTATCTCAATACTATACCCTGCAAATCAATCAAAATAATCTATCTCAATATGATTATCCGCATATCCATATAGTTATCTCAATACAATTCCACACATATCCATATAATCTATTTCAATACAGTTCCTTGCATATTCATACAGTTATCTATCTCGATACGGTAAATTGCGAAACTGTCAACAGATGTAACTTGCTGCAGGGATATAAAAAATAATGTAAGTCGGCATTTTGTCGCCGTCAGCACTTAGTCAG
>JBNMLR010000164.1:0-5259 GCA_050874945.1 Butyribacter sp.
AATGATGCTTAAAGCTGATGTAAACAGAATATATGATGATGAGGTTTACGGTGTTGTAGGTGTGGAAATTTCTTTGAATTATCTGAATACATTTTTCCCGGCGTCAGATCTTGACAGGGATCTTAACTCAGGATATGCCCTCGTTATAGAAAAATCAAATAATAAATTTGAAATAGTCACGGGTAATGGTGTTTTGTATGATACTGTTTCGAGAGACAATGCATCTGAAATAAAAAAATATAAGAATATTTCAAAACTTTATGAAGTTAAGAAAGCGGCAGTCGGAAATAAAAAGATATATGCTGTGAGAAACAAGCTTGATCTGTATATAAATAATGCTCCATACAGTGATACGAGGTGGGCATTATATGGATTTGTATCTCAGGATTCTATTTTTGGTCTTGGTGAGAGAGTTTATACCAGTGTAGTGCTCGCCATCTGTGTTTGTGCCGTACTTGGTGTTCTGGTCGTTATGCTTCTCATAAGATATGTAACAAAGCCGGTGTACCGGCTGATGGACAGTGTAAGAGGAGGTTTAGAGGGAATACATTCTTTCAAGTTATCGGATATAACTGAGATAGATGAGTTACATGATATTGTGCAAAAAGTTGAGGATGCCCAGAAAATAACAGAGGAAGAACTGCTCGAAGAAAAAGAAAGATATAGGATAGCAGTAGAAAGTTCGAATGATATTTTCTTTACATATGACATGAAAAGCAGAATGCTGGAGATCGTAAACAGTGATAGGAGCGACGGAATAAGAAAATGTGATGAATTTCCTGACAGTTCGTTAATGGAAAAAATAGCTGAACATGACAGAATGAATGTATTAGAAAGCATAAACAAATATTGGGATGAACTAAATCTTGAATTTAGAATATTTCTTTCTGAATACAATGAGTACAGATGGGTGAAATTATGTGCAAATCTCTTTAAGGACAATAACGGAACCGGAAACAAGATTGTTGGTTATTTAAGAGATATAAATCAGCGGAAACTGCTTGAAATAGAGAAAAATAATAATAAAAAAATAGACTCACTTACCCGGTTTTACCATTTTGAACCGGGTGTTGAAGTGATAAAGGCTTCAAGAAAAGGCAAGACAAAGGGAACGATGTTTTTGGTAGACATAGACCGGCTTGGAGTAATCGACGAGCAATATGGTCTTGTTTTTGGCGATATTATCCTACAGCAGATTGCGGGATTGTTGACAGCCCAGTTTGGCAAAAAACAGATTGCAGGCAGGATATGTGTGCGTGCCGGCTCAGATGAAATACTTTGCTGGTGTCCTGAGATTTCAGCAGATGCAGTAAAACAAATTCTTGAGGAAGTAAGCAAAAGTTTATCAGGTATTATCAGTAAGAAAAATTTGGAAATCAGATTTAAGGCAGGACTCACAGAGACAAAAGAATATGTATCGACAAATGAACTTATAAGACAGGTTATGGTGTCTCTGAGTTATGCAAAGAAGAATGGAAATCTGTATTCGGTTTACGATGATATTGATGATGCTCATAAAAACAGTGATATAAATATTAAATTTGGAGAAATTGCGTCGTATGTTTATACGGAAAAATTATCTATAACATCAATAGCACTCAACCTCTTTGATAAGAGAGGAAATATGACTGCCATTTTAGATGCATTTGTGTTAAAACTTATTGAAAAATATAATATAGATGATTTTGTTATAACTTCTTTTGATGAGGAAGATATGGCAATAAGTGTAGATTACGATTGGAAATATGAAAGAGGTCTTGAAAGAATAAATGCTCCAAAAGTTTACCGCTGCACAAATGAAGAATGTAAAAAAATGCCGGGACTTTTGGAAGAAGATATTGTTCAAAGGATAAGTGAGAGCAATGTTAAGACAGAAAGAATGGCGGAGGAGTTTGGAAGAGAAGAAGGCATTGTTATAAATATGAAAGACAATGGAAAGTATTTCGGAAGTATCTGGATTACAGGACTGCCATTATCTGTTTATGATGATGAGATGGAAAAAAAGAATTTTAAAGAAATCGGAACTATCATACAAAACAGAATAAATCTTGATAATCATGATCTGGCGGCACAGGCAAAATCGGACTTCCTTGCGCGTATGTCACATGAGATAAGGACACCTATGAATGGAATTATCGGTATGACTGAGATTGCCTTGAAAAAGCAGGGAGACAGAACTAAAATAGCAGATTGTCTTAACAAGATTAAAAATTCATCACATTATCTGCTCGGTCTTATAAATGATATTCTTGATATGTCAAAGATTGAGAGTGGAAAAATGCAGCTTATGGAAAATGATTTTAATCTTACTAAAGCTATAGACTCAGTATGTGATCTTATGGCTGCAAAATTTTCGGAAAAAAACATCCATTTCAGTAAGACGGTTGAGATAAAAAGAACAATGTTTTATGGAGATGAGTTGAGAATTACGCAGGTCCTGATAAATCTTTTAGGTAATGCCGTAAAATATACGGGGAAAGATGGAAGAATTTCTCTTGAGATAAGAGAAAAGAACAGCTTTGATAAGTATAGTGAAGTGTATTTTGCAGTCAGGGATAACGGAATAGGAATAAGCGAGGAAGACCAGAAGCGTGTATTTAGAAGTTTTGAGCAGGTAAAGGATTATGGCAGCGTTTACAGACAGGGAACCGGACTGGGGCTTGCCATAAGCAGCCGTCTTGTGCAAATGATGGGCAGCAGGATAAAACTGGACAGTGCACAGGGAAAGGGGAGTGAATTCAGTTTTACATTAAAACTTTTGGTATCGGAGTCAAAGGAGATTGTACCTGAAGAAGAGAAGAAACAAGTTGAATTAAAAGGAAAGCGTGTGCTTGTTGTCGAGGATAACGAGTTGAACAGTGAAATACTCAGGACTATCCTTGAAGATGAAAGCATGGTTGTGGATTGTGCGTTTGACGGTATTGAAGCTGTTGATATGATTAAGAAGTCAGAGCCGTGGTCATATGATATTATATTTATGGATATAATGATGCCAAATATGGGAGGACTGGATGCGACCAGAGCAATAAGAAATATAGAGCGGTCTGATTGCAAAGAAGTTCCTATAGTTGCCATGAGTGCTAATGCATTTGATGAGGATGTGAAAAAATCAATAGCAAGTGGTATGAATGAACATTTATCTAAACCTATAGATATTTCAAAACTTATGGAGGTTATGGAAAAATATCTTGTATAGTTTGCTTACATTTAAAAGGGAAAAAGAATACTTTTCACGCTATGCAAAAAAATGCGCAGAAATGAGGATTATTATGAAAGATGATAAAAAAGTTGATGAGGGTCTTTTGGGAAATGAAAAGATTGAGGAGGCAATAAAACAGCTTCAGGGAGAGTGCACACAGGAAATGCTGGCACATACCCTGACAGTGATAAGAAAGCAGATGAAAAAAGGCGGTCAGTTTATAATTGCGGTAGAGCCGTATGTATCGTCTGAAAAAATAAATATCAGTGTGGTAAAATCTCCTGATGGCTCAAAGTGGTGGAGTGCTTTCACAAGCTTTGAGGAGGAACTTAAGGGCGGAAATGAGGTGAAATCTGCATTTTTAACCGATATAGAACAGCTTTTCAGGTCAGCACTTAAAGTCGGTGAAATATCAGGGGTTATCTTAAATCCGTGGAACCGTACGATTATGCTTGATAAAACACTGATAAGCATAATTCTTGGAAATTAATCGTTGCCATCAAAGTTATATACGATTTTTAAACGGTTGTTTTTGTAGATATATATACAGGATACCATCTGAGTGACTATTATTCTGTCAGGTGTGGTTATCCTGTTTTTATTTATGATTTCACATATTATATCCGGAAGTGACTTGGGATATATCTGTTTGTCTGTTTTTCGATTGCACGGTTGTAATGTATTAGAGTCATCGGAATGAATTTTACATGGAGCAGACTGTTTTGTATGAGTGTTATAGGGAGTAAGATGCTCCTGAAGCTGACGGCTCTGTTCGTCACACCGTTTGACAAAAGTTTCAAATTCGTCATGTGTTATAAGGTTTTCGTTTAAATTTTCTAAAAATTGCATTTTTTTGTGATTAAGCTGTTTGAGCCTGTTTAAGACAAGGTTATTGTTTTCGGCATTATCGGATGTTTTTATGGCATAAGCAGGTTCATTTTTTAGTAACTGCTCAAAATTCTTAGTATTTTTTAAAATATTGTTGAAATCATCTGATATTATATTTAAAATTGTTGATTCACTTATTTTATGAGAACTGCACTTGTCGGTGCCGTATCTGTTGTAACTTCCGCATACAAAAAATATTTTATCTTTATTTTTTATCTTAACCATGGCACGACCGCAGTCTCCGCATTTTACCAGTCCGGCGAGGATATGCGTATGTGAGGAAGGGTTCATCTGTCTTACATTATTTGAAAGCATACTTTGGACTATTTCAAATGTCTTTTTATCGATTATCGCTTCGTGCGTATCAGGTACGATTATCCATTTTTCACGAGGAAGAGGAGAGGCAGATTTGCTGCACATCATACGGAAAGATTTGTTCTGAACCATACATCCGGTGTATATTTCATTTTTTAAGATATTTCTTATGCTGCTGTATGTCCAGTAAGTAGTGGAAGTAAGTCTGTTTGAGTTTTTATAGTTAAGTCCCTGCATTTTTTTATATTCGGATGGACAGGGAATATTGTCGGAATTAAGGATTTTGGCTATTGTATTTTGACCTTTTCCTGAAAGATACAGGGAAAAGATTTTTTTTACGACATCGGCGGCAGCAGGGTCGATGATAAGTTTATTGTGGTCGGCAGGAGACTTTTTATATCCATAACACGCAAATGCACCGATAAAATGTCCTGCATTTTGTTTGGCTCTGAAAGTCGAACGGACTTTGCTGCTTATGTCACGCGGATAAAAGCCGTTGAAAAGATTTTTTATATCTATTATCATGTCATTTGATGTGTCAATATCAAAAAAATTTTTGTCTATATTGTCATCAATGGCAATAAATCTGATTTTATGTGACGGAAAGTAGTCATGTATATAATAGCTTGTTTTAGGGCTGTTTCGTCCGAGCCTTGATAAGTCTTTGACAAGTATTCCTTTAATAATACCCTGTTCTATATCACATAGAAGATTTTTAAAGCCGGGTCTGTCAAAAGTAGTCCCGCTAAAACCATCGTCGATATAAAACTTTTGAATTGAGTCATTATCAAGCTTTCTCATATACTCAGTAAGTTTTAGCTTTTGGTTTGAGACACTGAGACTTTCGGCTTTGTCAC
>JBNMLR010000165.1:0-5256 GCA_050874945.1 Butyribacter sp.
ATGCTTGAAATTTTCTCAAACCGAAAAAACGGTGAGATTATTTTGGGCATATTTTTTGCTTTTTCGGGAATACTTATTCATAAATAATGTAAAGTAGGATTTGTTATTGTTTAATTGCAGACTTGATACTAACTGTTAAGCTGGGAAATAGTTTGAATTTTATAACAGTATAAAATATGTGTCAATGATTGGATTTTATGCAATACAAATATGTGCAGAAATGAGGAGATTAACATGAATAAGAAAATTATTAAAACAGCTTCTGTTATCGCTGTCGGAGCGGGAGCAGCGGCTTTGTATAAGGCTAAGTTTGCAAAAGATAATGATTCTGACAGTGGCTCGTGCGGATGTAAAAATGCAAATGGAAAAAGTGCTGACAAAAAGTCAATGACAGATAAAGTTTTTGAAAAATGGTGTCAGTACGGGGATAATAATAAGGAAAAAAATAAATGCAAAAACAGAAACAATGCTGCAAATAATTATGAAAAAAATGACTATCAGAACACGGAGCGTGGAAAGTACGATAAGAACAGCAAAGGCATCTATTATGCAAGCGGTAATTATGAGGCATTTGCAAGACCCAAAAAGCCTGTCGGCATTGAGGGAAAATCGGCGTACATCGTGGGAAGTGGTCTTGGTGCACTTGCCGCAGCGTGCTTTCTTGTGAGGGATGCGAAGATGCCGGGAGAGAATATCCATATCCTTGAAGCTCTCGATATTGCGGGCGGAGCGTGTGACGGTATAAACGATGCTTCGAGGGGATATATAATGCGTGGCGGTCGTGAGATGGAGGATCATTTTGAATGTCTGTGGGATTTGTTCAGGAGTATTCCGTCTTTGGAAAACAAGGATGAGTCGGTGTTGGATGAATTTTATTATCTGAATAAGGAAGACCCGAATTATTCGCTTTGCAGAGTCACGACAGACAGGGGAAAAGATGCAGGGCTTGGCGGAAAGTTTGGACTTAGCCGCAAGGGATGTATGGAGATTATGAGATTGTTCTTCACTTCAGATGAACAACTGTATGATAAAAAGATAGAAGATTTTTTCGATGATGAGGTGTTTGACTCGAATTTCTGGCTTTATTGGAGGACGATGTTCGCTTTCCAGAACTGGCACAGTGCATTGGAAATGAAACTTTATTTCAAGAGATTTATTCATCACATAGCAGGACTTCCTGATTTTTCGGCATTAAAATTTACAAGGTATAATCAGTATGAATCGCTTATAATGCCTATGCTCAAGTACCTTGAAAATGCAGGTGTTTCGTTTAAATTTAACACTGAGGTCACCAATGTTATATTTGATATTGAGGGAAAGAAAAAGACGGCGAAAACTATCGAGTGTGTTGTGGCGGGCAAAAAGGAAGAAATAAAACTTACTGATAACGACCTTGTTTTTATCACAAACGGAAGCTGTACGGAAAGTACGATATACGGCGACCATAAACACGCACCGACAGGCAGTGCCGAGATAAGAAAAAGCGGCTGCTGGAGTCTTTGGAAAAATATTGCAAGACAGGACAGGGCATTTGGAAATCCTGAAAAATTCTGCTCAGATGTAGAAAAGTCAAAATGGGAATCGGCAACGGTTACAACATCGGATGAAAAGATAATTTCATATATAGAGAAGATATGCAAGAGAGATTCACGCTCAGGAAAAGTTGTCACGGGTGGAATCGTGAGCTGCAGGGATTCTTCATGGCTGCTTAGCTGGACGATAAACAGACAGGGACAGTTCAAAAAACAGAAAAAAGATGAGGTCTGCGTATGGGTTTACGGTCTGTTTACTGATGCTGTCGGAGATTATATAAGAAAACCGATGAAGGAATGTTGTGGCTGGGAGATTGCGGCAGAGTGGCTTTACCATCTTGGAGTTCCGGTAAATGAGATTGATGAGCTTGCAAAAGAGCACACAAACTGCATACCGACAATGCTGCCTTATATAACAGCGTTCTTTATGCCGAGAAGAAAAGGTGACAGACCGGATGTTATCCCTGACGGAAGTGTAAATGCCGCATTTTTAGGGCAGTTTGCCGAGACACCGAGAGATACGATATTCACAACGGAGTATTCGGTGAGAACAGCTATGGAGGCAGTTTACGGACTGTGTGGAGTAGACAGGGCAGTACCCGAAGTCTGGGGCAGCACTTATGATATAAGGGAACTTATTGAAAGTTCAGTAAGACTTATGGATGGAAAGTCCCCGCTTGATATGGAACTTCCAAAGCCGTTGAATATGGTAAAAAATGCGGTCTTAAAGAAAATTAAGGGAACTGATATAGAAAAACTTTTAAAAGAGCATGGAGTTTTGAACGAGGGGTAGGGTTTGATACACAGCTTTATGATACCTTTTTATCAGAGATGGCAATCAATGAAAAATTGCATATAGATGCCGCTCTCACACACTTCGCCCATCAGGATATTCCCTCGGTGTGCATCCGACCACAGCCTTAAAAAGCCTGTTAAAGTTTGAGAGATTTTGAAATCCGCACTCAAAAGCGGCATCAGCTATTTTATTGCCGTCAAGAAGCATTTCGCATACTTTCTGTATGCGGAGTTTATTTATGTATTCAATAGCACCGACACCTACTGTATCATGGAATTTGCGCATAAACCAGCTTTTGCTGAGGTGTGCCTTTGCCGCAAGAAATTCTATTGTGAGAGGTTCGTTGTAATGCTCATTTATATAGTAGAGGATTTCACGGATTTCATTGCTCTGCGGCTGTTTCTTATCAAAGGTTACTGCGTTTCCTGTAAAAGCATACCATAAAAAACGCAGTAACTCGCCTTTCATAAGAAGGTCCGACTGCGGCGAATTTTTTGCTGCACAGGAAACAATATTTGAAGCACAACTGTACATTTCCTTATAGTAATTGTTTCGTGATGTGATGTGCAGAAGTTCGGCAGAGAGGTTGCACATCGGAGAGATTATCTGTGAGAAACAGCGGTCATTTGTGCTTCCGAGCATATCAGTGTTAAAAACAACGGTATCATAGACGATTTTAGTATCAGTTTCAATAGCGTGCAGCATATGTGGGAAAAAGAGAACGATTTCTCCTGCATATGCTGTTATTTTTGTTTTATCAGTAATAAAAAGTCCCGCACCATCGGTGATAAAATTAAGCTCCCATTCAGAATGGCTGTGCATCGGAACAAACGGAAAAAACTCAGGAATAGCACTTTTATAATAGCTGAATGGAACAAGGGCATTGCTGTGGTGCCTGTTTTCCTGCAATGTATTTTTCTTAGTCATGGTATTTCTCACTCTCTTTAAATTAAACAGTAGTATAGTATCAGTTTTCAAAACTTTTTTACTAGAATATAAACGGTTATAAGTATTATTATATTGTTAAATTAATACGAAGTCAAAAATTACTGTTTATAATTTATAATGGCTATAAATCATGACATTAACTGAAAGAAAAGTATGTATTTATGAAATAAATGATAATAATAAAGATTAAAAAAATCAGGAGGACTAAAATGAACAATACAAACGAACCAAAGTGGCTTGACAATGCAATATTTTATGAAATCTATCCGCAGTCATTCAATGACACAAACGCTGACGGTATAGGTGACATTAACGGTATCACGGAGAAACTTGACTACATAAAGGATTTAGGCTGTAATGCCATTTGGATAAATCCATGTTTCAAATCGCCTTTCGGTGATGCGGGTTACGATGTTGAGGACTATTACATGGTCGCACCAAGATACGGTACAAATGAGGACCTTGCAAATCTTTTCAAAGAAGCACACAAGAGAGATATGCACATACTCCTTGACCTTGTTCCGGGACATACTTCCGTGCAGCATGAGTGGTTTAAGCAGTCCATGAAAGCTGAGAAGAATGAGTTTACGGACAGATATGTGTGGACTGACAGTATTTGGGAAGAACCACAGGGAATGGGCTGCATCAGAGGAATTTCAGACAGGGACGGTTCATGTGCAGTCAACTTTTTCTCACACCAGCCTGCACTTAATTACGGATATTATAAGCCTGAGCGTCCGTGGCAGCAGTCGATGGACGATGAGGGACCGAAAGCTACGCTTGAAGCAATGAAAGATGTTATGCGTTTCTGGCTTCAGATGGGTGCAGACGGTTTCAGAGTAGACATGGCAGGTTCACTTGTAAAAAATGATGAGGACGGAAAAGGAACGATAAAACTCTGGCAGAATGTAAGAGAATTTCTCGATAAAGAATTTCCAAATGCGGCTATGGTTTCAGAATGGGGAGAGCCTGACAAATCACTTCAGGGCGGTTTCCATATGGACTTTTTGCTTCATTTCGGACCGTCACATTACAATGACCTGTTCCGCTGTGAAGAACCGTTCTTCTCATCAAGAGGAAAAGGTGATGTATCAGCCTTTGTAGAAAAGTACCTTGAAAATTATGAGAAATCAGAGAAGAAAGGGCTTATGTGTATTCCATCGGGAAATCATGACATGGGACGACTTTCACAGGAAGTAAAAGGTGATGAACTTAAGGTTGCATTTGCATTTCTTTTATCAATGCCGGGAGCTCCATTTATCTATTATGGTGATGAAATCGGAATGAAATATGTAGAGGGACTTACATCAGTAGAGGGCGGATATGGAAGAACAGGTTCCAGAACACCTATGCAGTGGGATGACAGCGTAAACGCAGGGTTCAGCAATGCAAAGAAAGAAATGCTCTATATTGCACAGGACAGTGATGAGAACCGTCCGACAGTCAAAAATCAGGCGGCAGATGAAAATTCACTTTACAATGAGATAAAGAAACTCATAAAAATAAGAAAAGAACACAAATCTCTCTTAAGCAAAGGTGAGATAGAATTCGTAGCAGCAAAGAAAGACACATATCCTCTTGCCTATGTGAGAAGCAGTGAGGACGAGAAAATTCTTGTAGTCATAAATCCGTCAGCAAAAGATGTGACATTTGAATATGACGGAAAATTTGGAGAAAAAATCTATAACTTCGGCGGAAGTGTAGAAAGTGACGGAAAAACAGTAAAGGCATCAGGACAGACAGCAGCGTTTATAAAACTTGCGTAATTTAAAACTATCGGGCAGTACAGCGGCTTATGAATATCCGCCTGACAAAATATTTTTAGAACAGGAAATTATAAATATCATAATAAAAAGCTCGGACAAAAAACTTACCACATTCAATGTGGAAGTTTATTTGTTCGAGTTTTTTTGCTGTGACAAACTTTAAAATTGAACAAATTTTTCTGTGTAACAGTAGTTACAGCAAAAATAATTAAGA
>JBNMLR010000166.1:0-5250 GCA_050874945.1 Butyribacter sp.
GATAAGTTTTTTGTGTAGTAGTCATGCTTGAATGACCGAGTCTTCGTGCAACACTGGCTATTGACACACCTGCAAATAAAAGCAGCGATGCGTGTGTGTGGCGCAATCCGTGAATTGAGATTACAGGAATGTCGACAGCTTTACAATGTCTTTCAAGTATATCGTTGACAGTTGAATTATATACTTTTTTGTTGACAAATATTGGTTCGTTTTCGGGCAGATTTTTTAAAAGTCCGGCGAAGTGTATGACGGTTTGCCAGTCTAATTGTATTTTTCGCACAGAAGACTTGTTTTTAGTTGGAAGAAAACCACCATCGCCTTTATAATCCCAGGTTTTAGATATTGAAAGTATCTGGTGTGCCAGATCAAAATCTTTCGGAGTAAGTGCAAGTGCTTCTGAAAAACGCATTCCGGTCTTTGCAATTAAAAGGATAAACCAGTCCCAGTTTATTTCAAGTCCAAGTTCCAAATGAGCAAGCAGTTTCTGAAGTTCAAACTGGTTGAGATATTTTGTTTTCTTTTCAGACGGCTGTTTGCCTTTTATGATTGCTTTTCTTGTAGGATCTCTGCTTATAAGACCTTCATCCACAGCATCAAGAATAGCACATTTTACATGATGATGAAAGTCCATTGTTGTCTGGTGTTCATGAAATTCAGCATAGCTGTTAAGAAGCTGCTGGTAAATTGTTCGGGTAAATTCAGATACTTTTAATGTTGGAATCAGTTTTTCGAGCCAAATATGTGTCATAATGTATTTTTTCATTGTGACGGGTCGTATTGCTCCCTCTTTGTAAGTATCAATCCATTGTTTATAGTAATCACAAAATAAAAGGTCATCTGTATTTGTTATTATCTGCATAGAAATTCCTCCCTTATCATAGAATGTACTCTCGGTATCTTCTCAAAATTCTTCGTTCAGAAGATTCCAAGAGCGCATTAGAAAGAAGTACACGCTGTTTTATTCTAATATAAGTGTTTATATAGTATATGTCATTATAATTTTTGGATATTTCTGCAAAAAAATGGTTGCAATCCACAAACGATTGTGCTATCATACAAACCATGACGAAGATGTCTAAAGCTTGAAAAAGCTCTAGGCATCTTTTTGTTTTATAAAAAACTTTTAGCGGTCGTTATATTTTGCCGGCGGTAATGACTGCGGTTTTAGAAACATTGTTTTTTATTAAATTTTATTTTGGAAAAATTTGGGAATTAAAAATATGAAAGAGAGGTAATTATTTATGAATTCAGGTGATACAGCGTTTATGCTTATAAGTACGGCGTTTGTGTTTTTTATGACGCCGGGACTTGCATTTTTCTACGGGGGACTTGTAAGAAGAAAAAATGTATGTAATACAATGATGGCTTGTGTCTCTATTATGGGACTTTCAGTTGTTATGTGGGCGTTGTTTGGTTATTCTCTTGCTTTTGGCGGCAATCATGGGGGAATCATAGGGGATTTAAGATGGATAGGATTAAATAATGTTGGTATGAAACCTGGACCATATGCGGACACGATACCGCATCTTGTGTTCTGTGCATTTCAGATGATGTTTGCAATGATAACACCTGCACTTATAACAGGTTCTCTTGTAGGGCGAATGAAATTTAAGGCATTGTTTTTATTTGTGGCAATATGGTCTGTTATCGTATATTATCCGATGGCTCATATGGTATGGGGCGAGGGCGGACTGCTTGCGGCAATAGGTTCTGTTGATTTTGCGGGCGGAGATGTAGTCCATATAAGTTCAGGTGTCAGTGCACTTGTGCTTGCCATTATTCTTGGAAGAAGACGAGGTTATGAAGTTACTACATACCGTATTCACAATATACCGTTTGTAGTGCTTGGAGCATCACTTCTCTGGTTTGGCTGGTTTGGATTTAATGCTGGAAGTTCACTTAAAGCAGACGGTCTTGCAGCTCATGCGTTTATGACATCAGGAATTTCGGCAGCTTCAGCACTTCTTTCGTGGATGCTTATTGATACTCTTATCAGTAAAAAGACAACACTTGTAGGTGCGTCAACAGGTCTTGTAGTTGGTCTTGTGGCAATCACACCGGGGGCAGGCTTTGTTCCGATTTGGGCATCATTTATTATCGGTGCACTTGTTAGTCCGATATGTTATTTTGGAGTTTCACTTATCAAGAAGAAACTTAAGATAGACGATGCACTTGATGCTTTTGGATGCCACGGAATCGGCGGTATCTGGGGTGGAATCGCAACAGGTATATTTACACAGAAATCAATAAACAGTACGGCAAAATGGGATGGTCTTGTATTTGGTGATTATCACTTGTTTGTTGCACAGATAGTTGGTATTCTTGTAACAGCGGCAGTTGCAATCGTCGGAACTCTGATATGTGTTGCAATCGTGAGATTATTTACTACACTTCGTGTAGATAAGCGTGAGGAACAGCTTGGACTTGATATTTCACAGCACGGCGAGAGTGCATATCCAAGTTTTAACGGACTCGACCAGTAGGGAAAAATGTGTGCAGAAAAGAGGTAATAGTGTATGATGATTAAGATAGATGCTTTTATAAGAGAAGAAAAATTTGAGGATGTAAAAGCGGCATTAAATGCAATAGGCGTAAACGGAATGACTGTTTCACAGGTCATGGGCTGCGGTATTCAGCGAGGTTATAAGGAAATCGTAAGAGGTATGCAGGTTGATATGCAGATGCAGCCTAAGATTAAGTTTGAAATTGTTGTTTCTTCAGAGGAATGGGAGGAAAAGACGATAAATGCCATTCAGGAGGCAGCATTTACCGGAGAGACAGGTGACGGAAAGATTTTCAGTTATGAGATAAGAACAGCGCAGAAGATAAGGACAAAAGAAACAGGTTACGATGCTATTCAGGCGACAGAGTAAGTTTAGGGAGGCATTGCCATGCTTTTTCAGGAAATAATGAGACTTGAACCATTTGAGGGTGCAACAGTTCTGGTGGGGGATACAAGAGGAGAACATCAGGTGAAAGCTGTTTATGTGTCGGATGGCAGTAAAATTCCTGAGAAAGCAGAAAAAGGCGGTGCCTTTTTTGTTTGTGACACGGCTTTTGAAAATAAAAACGATAAAGAATTTGATGATAACCTCAAAAGTTATATAGACAGTCTTGTGGATAAACAGGCGGCAGGACTGATTATTGAGAAACATACGGGAACGGCTGAAATATCGGAAGATGTTATTTCGTATGCTGCAAAAAAAGGTATTCCATTGATGATAATACCATATGAGACAGCGGTTACACAGGCAGTTCCGCAGCTTTATTATGCTTTGTTTGAGGATAAGAACAGGCAGGATGAGAGCAATCTTTTTATGAAAGAGCTTTTGTATGGTGACGAGCAGCACGCAATTTTGAGACTTGCCAATTTTAATTATAAGAGCGAAAAGCAGCATATCGCAATTTTTTTCAGCTTTGATAAAACAGATTTTGACGGGAAAATGATAGAGGAACTTGCATTAGTTATGCCAATAAATCTCTCGTTGACATTATTTAGTGTTGTTTATCCTGATGAGGACGGTGTTGTTGTCGTGCTTGAACTGTCACAGAAAGAGCCGGTGAAAGATATTGTAAATCGTTTTTTATCCGCCGTGCAGCATGATATGGGGGATAAACTTAACGGAAATACAGTCAGTGCAGGAGTAAGCAGTATTTTCTATAAACCTGAGAGAATGAAAGAGTGCATTGACGAAGCAAAAAAGGCAATGCGTCTTTTGAGGGGATATAATATTTGTCACTCGGCAAGATATTTTGAGGAGATAGGAATTTACCGTTTTTTCTTTGAACTCGGCAATGATGTTGAACTTGAGGATTTTATGATGCAAAGACTTGGCGAGCTTATATCATATGATAAAGAGAATAACAGTGATTATATTGACACACTTGAAACTTATCTTGATTTCGGATGCAATATCGGGGAGACAGCGGAATATCTTTATATGCACAGAAATACCATCCGATACAGGATAACAAGAGTTGAGGAGATACTCGGAATAGACTTAAACAGAGTCGGAACAAGATTTAATCTCAGATTTGCTTTTAAAATAAGGAAGTATCTGCGGCAGTCTGAGTAAAAGCAGACTTATATAATAGATAAGGGGTTCAATGAGATAAAGACAAAGTTAGAATAAATGATAAGAAATATCAATATGACAATATTTTCATTTTGGAATGGTATGTCTCATGTGCACAAAATAATGCACTATCATTTGTGTATGGTGCACATATGAAATAATATATTACCTTGCTATACTAGGGTTTGTTCAAAGGGGAACAGGATAGAAAATATTTTTTCTATGGAAAATATTTTCTATGTTGTTTCCCTTTTTTAATATTAACTGATTAACGGCAAAAAATACATATTTAAAGCCGTTGTTCACAACATAAGTGTGACAGGCAATGATTTAAAAGCCGTTGTGTGGTTTTTGAAAACAGGCTTACAGGATTTGTAGAAATGAGGTGTGAGATGAACAATTTTGTGATTACGATTGCCCGTGGTTTTGGCAGCGGCGGAAAGCAGATTGCTTTAGAGATTGGAAAAAAGCTGGGGATTCCGTGTTATGAGCGTGAAATCCTTGATATGGCATCTGACAGAAGCGGTTTAAACAGAACATTGTTTGAGCAGACGGATGAAAGGCTGCGGGGAAGTATTTTTTCAAAGCGTTTAAAAGGGATTCCGACAATAACGGTCGCATCACCTGAGGAAAAAGATTTTGAATCAGACATTAATCTCTTTAATCTTCAGGCACAGATAATAAGGTCACTTGCACTTAGTGAATCCTGCATTATCGTCGGCAAATGCGCAGACCATATTCTTGATTACTTTGATAATGTTTTCAGAATATATATTGATGCACCGAGAGATGCCTGCGTGAAGTCGATTGTTTCAAAGATGGGAGTAACCGAGGCAGAGGCGAACAGGCTTATCAAAAAGACGGATAAGTACAGGGCAGATTATTACCGGTACTATACAGGAAAGGATTGGACAAATCCTACAAATTATGATCTGTTTGTAAACAGTGACAAGGTCGGCAGAACAAGATGTGCTGATGTTATCATTCAATATGTGAAATACCAGATGGAGTGCCGTGGTAAAAAAATTGAAAATTTCAATAATGAAAAAGGGACAAAGGAGTCTTAAAAGTTATATGAAAATATGGCTTTGGGGCTTCTTTTTTAATGTATATGAAAATGCTCGTAACATAGTGAAAAAAAGGGCAAAACGCTGGTTTTTAAGTACATATTGAC
>JBNMLR010000167.1:0-5225 GCA_050874945.1 Butyribacter sp.
CCCCAGCGGAGATTGTCAAGTATCGTTCCGCTGAACAGTACATTTTTTTGCAATACGACTGCAACTTCATCCCTGAGCGTCTCAATGTCGTACTTTCTCACATCAATGCCGCCAATCTTGACCGCACCGTCAGTTACATCATAAAGACGGCTCAAAAGATTGACAAGACTTGATTTGGCACTTCCCGTTCCTCCTATGATACCGATAGTCTGTCCTGACTTTATCTCAAGATTAATATCCTTTAAAACAGGAGTTTTTGCTTCTTTTTTGTAGCTGAAGTTTACGTGTTCAAATGAGATGTCACCAGTTTTAACTTCCATAACAGGCTCCTCAGGATTTGTTATGTCAGGTTTCTCATTTATTACTTCGCATATACGCTCTGCACTTGACACACTCATTGTTATCATTACAAATACCATCGAGAGCATCATAAGACTCATAAGTATGTTCATGCAGTAAGCAAGAAGTGTTGAGAGATTACCGATTTCCATGTTTCCGCCTACGATAAGTTTTGCACCTACCCAGCTTATGATAAGAATACAACTGTAAACCGTGAGGTTCATAAGCGGCATATTGTAAGCAACCGTCTTTTCTGCTTTTATAAACATCTTGTAGACATTCTCACTTGCCTTTGTAAATTTCTTCTGTTCAAAACTCTCTCTTGAGTAAGCCTTTACGACCCTTATCGCATTTACATTCTCCTGAACGCTCTCGTTAAGTTTATCGTATTTCTTAAATACCTGGTCAAAATATTTCATGGCAACTTTTATTATAAGTGCAAGGAAACATCCGAGTATGATAACTGCTATAAGATAGATAGTTGCAACCCTTGCATTTACATAAAATGACATTGCCATCGCACAGATAAGGCTCGCCGGTGCTCTCATGCACATACGGAGTATCATCTGATACGCATTCTGAACATTTGTCACATCAGTCGTAAGTCTTGTGACAAGACCTGACGTGCTGAACTTATCAATATTTGAGAAACTGAAAGTCTGAATATTGTCATACATAGCCTTTCTTAAGTTTCTCGCAAGTCCCGTCGATGCACTTGCACCGTATTTTCCACCCATAGCACCAGCCCAAAGGCTTACAAATGCTGTTAATACCATCAGTGCACCCATAAGGTAAATATGAGTAAGATTACCTTTTTGCACACCATCGTCAATTATTGAACCCATTATCAATGGAATGATAGTTTCCATGATAACTTCCAAAATCATAAATACAGGAGTAAGAATCGAATCTTTTTTAAATTCTTTAACCTGTGCGCCTAATGTTTTAAGCATTTTTGTCCTCCTTATAATTTATTAAATTAAAAACATGAAGCCGTTAGCATAAAGTATTTATGCCACATAAAATATTTATGCCGCATAAAGCACTGATTACTCAACTGAAATCTTCAATGTCCTAATCCACTCTCTTATGGCATCATCCCATCCCCTGTCGAGCGTTTTATCCATTGTAAACTCTCTGTGGGTGATACCCGTAACCATTGTAAGTTCACCTTTTTCATATCTTATCTGAAGATACAAGTCAGGCTGCTCGCTTAAATATCTTGAAAACACACCACTGTCCGCAAGAATTTTTTCTGCCGCCGTATGGCTTGCCTTAAGCGAAATCTTCATATACTCAGGTGTCTTTTTTCCTTTTATGTAATCAAATAAAAAATCCCTTGCCTCCCTCCAATATAAAAGTTCGGGCAATTGATTTTCTTTTTCGTCATCGTCATACCAATTTAAATTTCTTTTTCCATTTATTTCAAACATGGCAAATGTTACCACCTTTGAGTCCTCAAGCAAAAACTCATCAAATGTCTCCTTTAACAGCATATGAGCCATCGTTATCTTAATATCATTTATTTTTAAACTTAACATAAAATCTCAACTTTCCGTTAATACTATTTACACGACAACAAAGACAGCAAAACAACACTTAATGTAAAAAGCCTGCATTTATGCCGATACAACAAATATTTAATGATTGATATACCAAATATTTAATTTTCGTTGTATAGATAATGCTTTTATGTCATTTTGTGTTAATCTTCTGTCAGTTGTCTTTATATATATGTACCTTTAAACCGTCGGTGAATGTCTGCCGGCCACCTTTTTGTGCAGACGGCAGCATTAATTATTCCGTACACTCGTGCACCGTGTATAGAATATATGGCAGTTATCTGTCACTCCGACAGTATGGTTTTGCTCACAATCCTAGAATATCTTTTTTAGATGAATAAAACCGTACTAGCAGCTAAAGTGCACAGAAACGAGGTTTTCCATGAAAAAAAATGCTGAAACAATGAGAGAAGTAGCTTCACTTTGCAGCAAATACTGTAGCTGTGATGACTGCGGATGCGGTTCAAAAAATGCAACATCTGCAAACGCATCCTGTCAGACCTGTACACACTATGATGATAAAAATGTTTGTGACATCGACCTTTACGAGGAGATCGTGACTAACCACAACCTTTAATTTTAATCAGGATATGCAGTCAGCAGATATTTTAAGAACTTTTTAGACAGCGAAAACGGCCGTAAGCATAAACAGCAGTCTTTTAAGCATATCTATAGTTCTTATGAGGGGGCAATGTAAGTTCATTGCCCCTTTTTACTGTCAATATATACACATACCTGCTTATACAAACATACAAAATATGCAGGCATATTTGTATGCATAAATATTGCATATTCATAAATATTTCATATTCATAAATATAAACGTTGTAATCATTCTATCTGCCGACAAATATAACCACGCTTCTTGGCTCGACCACATATTCCCTGAATAACTGCTTTTCAGGTTTTATCTTCTTTTTTCGTTTTTTCTTTGGCGGTAATGTGAAAAATTCTCCCGAATGGGTGTCAATGGCAGGATACCATTTTTTACCAACCGTAGGATTTGGAAGTTCAAACACTTTCTGCTCCCAGAACATATTAAAAACAATATAAATGTCATCATCCTCAGTGATGCCGTATCTGCCTCCGAGCAGTACACCGAGCATCCTGCTGTAATTTGAAAAATCAGCTCTCCACGCCTGTGTGCCGTGAACCGACATATCAGGTATGCCTATGCCTTTCGTGTCAAACATTGAAAGCGGCTCTTTTCCATGCAATACACAGTGTTGTTTTCTGAAAGCTATCATCCTTTTGACAAACTCAAATATATTCTGCTCTGACTTTGTGTGTTTCCAGTTGAGCCATGTGATATTGTCATCGTGGCAGTACGCATTATTATTGCCAAGCTGGGTATTGCCAAACTCATCACCTGCAAGAAGCATTGGTGTTCCCTGGCTGCACAGCAGCATCGTAAATGCATTGCGTATCTGGTTCATCCTGCTTCTCATTACGGCTCTCTTTCTGGTCTTTCCCTCGATGCCGCAGTTCCAACTGTAATTAAACTCCGTACCGTCATTATTATTCTCACCGTTTGACTCATTGTGCTTTATATCATATGACACAAGATCCATCATGGTAAAACCGTTTACATGAGTGATGAAATTTATTATGGAATAATCTGAAGCATTTCTCTTAAATCTCTCCGAGAAAGTCTGAACCATGCCCTCATCACTCTTTAAAAAGCGTCTTGCATCATTCATAAAGCCCTCATTATATTCGGCAAGTACATTGTCATTTAGTGCACCTGTGTCACGGAGCATATTTTCATCCCAATAAGAAGTAAGCAGCTTGACTCCTGAGATAATCGGGTCCGATACGAGCGAGATTGCAGGCATGACCTCCTGATTTACCCTGAACCCGTCAATATGGTAATTGATTACCCAGTGTCTTAAGCAGTCGGTCATAAGATACAGATTTGTCCCCGGTCTGAAATAAATGTCCATAAGGACTTCAATCCCTGCAAGATGCATCTGTCTTACAAACTCTTTAAACTCAACATCTGAATGTCTTACATCTGAGGCATACGATGATTTCGGAGACAGATAATATGTATTTTTAGTACCATATCCCCAGTAGTTAAGCCTGTACTTCACATCTTCGTCACTGCCATTTTCAGATGGTGCATTATAGCTGCCAGAATCCGTGCTCAGTTCATCAAACTCATAGCATGGCAGGAGCATGACCGCATTTATTCCAAGTTCTTTAAGGTAAGGGATTTTTTCAACGATACCGAGAAATGTCCCTTTATCCTTAACTTTTGAAGATGAATGTTTTGTAAATCCCCTTACATGAAGCTGATACATTATGACTTCGCTGAAATCTCTCCTCGGAAGAACATCCTGTTTCCAGTCAAACTCCTCCAGACTGATACCTGCCCGCACACTGTCAGGATTTCGTCTCTTTCCCCATCTGTCACGGCCGTGTATTATCTGTGCATACGGGTCAGCAAACTCCTCCCCGTCTGCCTCATACATATACTCATATTCCTCCGACAGCACTTTTGCTATATTGCAGGTGTCATCACCTTTTATTCCCGTGACAGTAACAAAATAAACGCCTCCCTTTTTGTATTCATCTTTCAAAGGAATGACAGCCGCAGGAAGTTTCCTGCCTATACGATACAATTTCAGCATACACTTCTTTTTATTTGGAAGGTAAACCGCAAACTGCACACCTCTGACAACTTTTGTAACTCCGAGTGTCAGGGTATCGCCCGGCTGAACATTAAACAACTCCTTTGACATTTTCAATTTCTCCATTCATTCTCTTTCAATCTGTGGTACTCACTTTATAATCATGTTATCCGGGTCAGAAAATATCTTCACCCTTACATCATCTTTTTTGAACACAACAATCTATAGTATTCTTATTCTACTACAAATTTTGTCAGTCTGCAAAACATAATTTGTTAAATATTTGTGTTCCCAATGTAAACATTAAATAAACTATTTTAAGATTTTCGCTCTACACCCTTGCAAAATAGCCATTTTTCTGTAAAATAGAAAGAGTTATATAGTTGACCGAACCAAAGGTAAGGTTGCATTTCTGATTTACAGTCAGGAAAAGGAAAACTTATAGAATTGATAATAATATTTAAGAAAGGAAACACATAAATGATACAAGCCAGTAATATTACACTCCGCCTCGGAAAAAAGGCACTTTTTGAAGATGTAAATATTAAATTCACAGAAGGAAACTGTTATGGACTGATTGGTGCGAATGGTGCCGGAAAGTCCACCTTTTTAAAAATCTTATCCGGACAACTGGAACCAACTTCCGGTGAAGTGATCATTTCACCTGGAGAGCGTTTATCTTTCTTACAGC
>JBNMLR010000168.1:0-5213 GCA_050874945.1 Butyribacter sp.
ACTCTATGAAAATGGCATCTACACCATTCTTGCAACACCATCAGGTGCCCGCCCTGCACGGCTTGATGAAAAATATCCTGAATGTATGCGTGTAAATGCCGATGACCACCGTGCACACCACGGTTTCAGACACAATCACTGTATGTCATCACCTAAATTCAGAGAAAAAGTCGGTATTATCATAAATAAGATAATCGACACTGTAGGCGGCCATCCGGGACTTGCAATGTGGCATATATCAAATGAATTTGGCGGTGAATGTTTCTGCCCTCTGTGTAAAAAGAAATTTCAGGACTATCTCGCCGATAAGTTTGACCACGACATAAATAAATTAAACAAGGCATGGTGGACAAGTTTCTGGAGTCATACATACAATGATTTTTCACAGATAGAACCGCCATATGCCAACGGTGAGTTCAGCATAATGGGACTAAATCTCGAGTGGAAACGCTTCACCACATGGAATACTACCGATTATATGAAGTCAGAAATCGAAATCCTCAAAAGGAGAACACCAAACATTCCTGTCACAACAAACTTTATGCAGCTTTTTCCGGGGCTTGATTATCGTGTGATGGCAAAAGAGCTTGATGTTATCTCATGGGACTCTTATCCTTTCTTCCATAATAATTATGAAACTTTTGCCGACACAATGGCGAGAAGTTCTTTCGACCACGCTGTTATGCGTTCCATGAAAAAAGACCAGCCTTATATGCTCATGGAAAGTGCTCCGGGTCTTGCAAACTGGCACAGATACAACAAACTCAAGCGTCCCGGCGTGCATAAACTGTTTTCTGCACAGGCTGTCGGATGCGGTTCTGATACGGTGCAGTATTTCCAGTGGCGAAAGAGCAGGGGTGCTTTTGAACAGTTCCACGGTGCAGTCGTAGACCATCTCGGAACTGACGATACAAGGATTTTCAAGGAAGTTGCCGAAGTCGGAGAAATGCTTGACAACCTCTCAAAGGTAAAAGGAACGCTTGTAAAGCCTAAAGCGGCACTTCTCTTTGACTGGGACAATATGTGGGCAATCGAAAATATGCGTGGACTTTCAGACGAGACGAAAAATTATCCTCAGACCTGTGCTGATATTTACCATGAATTTTTAAAACTTGGAATAGACATGAATGTAGTAGCATCAGACGATAATCTCGACGATTATAATGTAGTTGTCGCACCTATGCTCTATATGTTAAGACCAGGTGCAGCCGACAATCTCAAAAACTTTGTAAAACAGGGCGGACAGCTCCTTGCAACATATCTCACGGGTTATGTCGATGATAACACACTCTGTTTCCTCGGAGGTTTTCCGGGTGACGGACTTAGCGAGCTTTTCGGTGTAATAAGTGAAGAAATTGATACACTTTATGACTGTGATAAAAATTCAGCCACATTCACAAACGGAAATAAAGCTGAAATCCGAGATTATGCTGAAATTCTCCGTGTAACAGATGCCGATGTTATCGCAAGATATGACAGTGATTTTTATGCCGGAACTCCTGTTGTAACACGCAAAACATACGGAGACGGCAAAGCATACTATGTTGCAGCAAGACTTGATATGAATGCAATGTCCGGACTTTTCAAGACCATGCTAGAAGAAACTGACACAGCATATTATGTACTTCCTGACGGAGTAGAATATCATAAGCGTGAAGATGAAAACGGCGATACAATAGAATTTTACCTGAATGTGACTGATAAAGAATTAAGTTTTGACACCATAAAAGGCGATAAACTTACATTAGAACCATACGGAGTGAAGATTTTCTAAATTTTAGCAATATAGTCAGACACTTGTATAAAACAGTATCACAAATCCCTGACGCAGGAGAGGCTGCTCTCCTGCGTTAAATTTATTTCTTTTCCGTGAAATGCACATCCTCACGGAGTTTTTTATGTTATAGGAAACGAAAAGTTTCCTATAATATAAAAACTATCGCCGCACCATCCTTACATAATGATACTTCGATAGTTTTTATTTCTGACAGCACTCTTTTACTTGCCTCCGTTTTTATTTTTCAATTCGATGAATCGTAACTCGTCCTCCAATTCACCTTTAAGTTTGAATGCTTTAACTGTCTGATCAGAAGACATATCAAGCAGTCTCCCATATTTCATGACATACGAACAAAACTCAATCTTCTCTTTCAATTCTTTAACTTCCTGATAAACATCTGCCATAAGATTTCCCTCCCGAACTTTCGTCTCAGTCAATATATATGATGATGTCAGTGTCAAAAGACATTCCACATTCCTATTACATCATATGACATGACTAACAACGATTTTTATTCTATCATAATATAATACCACAAATCTGTGGCATTTAAAATACAAAATTCAAATTTATCCATTTAATTTTTCATAATTTTTTCTATATATTCTATCTTTTTATATTTTGGGGTTGTTTATTTGAATATCAAATGCATATTGGAATTTCTGCATAATGAATTATTACCCTTTTGTATAAATTTCCATGTTTCTTTATATGTACCATCAACAGCTACATCAGGTTTAGAAATATACTCAATAAATTCCTCTGCTCTCCCCTCATATTTTTCCGCAAACTCATCTGACATTATTTCCTTTTCATCTTCCGAAAAAGTTTTAAGTTCATTATATAACACATGTTCAAGATTACAGGAATTAAAATACAACCTATATCTTATTCCATTAATTTTTCCTGTTGTATATAACTTAAACATAATCTCAGATTTATGTTTATTTCGCTTTTTAACGGCTTTTGCATCTGAAGTTTCTATCCTATCCTCATAATACTGTAAATCTGTCCCTTCACGCTCTACTATAAAATCATCTGCAAATGTCCCATCTGTATCAGCAATATGGATAATTCTAATAAAATCTTCGTTTTTATATCCATATTTTCCGCTAATTTCATTTATCAGTTTATTTATCTTTTCAACAACATTAACCACTGTAGTTTCATAGTTTGATGTAATATCTCCATGCACGACCGCAAACTGTACTTCTTCTGAGCAAAAATATTCCTTAAGTATCCCACCAATGGCAATTTCATCACTTGGTCCCTCAACAATAACAGCAATTACCTTCTTTTCACTCATTAAAAAATCTCCTTCCCGCTTTTCTAAATGCTCTTGCAATCTTTAGGCTGTCTGTTTCATCGTAAATCTTTTCTTCCTGCCCCCCAAGTGTAATACTTCTAATATACATTTTTCTAAGATTATTACTTTCTTTCACATTTTTCATATAAATATAACGGTTGACAGGATTGACCGTTGAAAACATGATACTTTCTTTGTCAAGCATTTCTAAAGCACGAAGATTGTGTGATGTAAAAATCAACTGTCCCTTAGCACTTTTATTAAATATGTCCAGCAATTCTCCCAGCATATATTCAAATATTCCCGCATCAAGTTCATCAATCACCAGACAGATTGACGGATTTCCAAAAGCCTGTATCAATGCATTTAATATCGAAATAATTTTTATAATTCCTTCTGACTCCATTCGTATCGGAAGTGCTTTTTGGTTATCCCTCATTGACAATAACTCAACTTTCCACCCAACTTCACCTGAGTCTGAAGTCTGTTCCCCATATTCTTTTAATATTATACTCATCCCCGGTATTATAGTGTATAAAACAGTATTTATCTGTTCAACAATAGAATAAAGTAATTCTTTTCTCTCATCGTCTAATATAACCGGCTCCATAAGCGGCATTGCAAAATCCCCCTTAGCCCCCATTTCCTCATTTTCAACTCGAAATGCCATAGGCAACAGGAAGTTTGCCGTAATCATGCCGGAATGTGTATTTCTTATTACAAACAGATCCTTAAGTGCAAATTCAAATAATTTGTTGATTATCACGGCATATTTCGCAAAATCACTTTCTACCTGCCTACAAAAAATTTCACGACTATTTTCACCGAAAATATAAGAACAATTACTTTTTTCTGCCATTTTTTTCGCAACAATCATATCTAATTTAGTCTCTATATCATTTCCAACTAATTCTTCAAATCGTTTGTTAGGTTTAAAAACTATTGTGCTTTCCTCTCTCTTATAGTCCATAAAAATATTTTTGTTTGTTCTCCTGCCATTATAGTTAATTGCACAGTTCAAATATTCATGCTCTATAATAACTTTCCCCTCATTTCTAAGTAAACAAACATGATACCCTACTTCATATAAAATCTCCTTTCCATATATTTTAAATTCTGCATTTATTTCAGCCGTATCTGACTCTACATCTATATAATTTATAATATCCGGCTCGATACAACTACCAACCATAATCTGTTGCAAAAAATACAACGCATCGACAACTGCTGTTTTTCCGGAACCATTTTGCCCATAAATTCCCAAAATTTCAGAACCTCTTAATACTTTTCCATTTTCTTTTGTTTTTGGCATAAAAACAGTTCCACTTTTAACATTTTTTATATTTTTTAATGTCAACGATGCCAAACGGACAACAAAACCCTCCATATTTTCCCTCCGACGCTACAATTTATAATATATTGTATCACATATGCGACAAAAAATACACCTCAAATTCAATTTTTAGCATTTTATATTCCTTTTTCCAATTTACAACAAAAAATAAATGCAGGACAATCAAAATATTTTCAATAATCAATCTAATAACTAATTATCGAAAATATATTGCGATCATCTCTGCATAATTTCTTAACAATGCAATTTTTCCACAATGCCAACATAACAAATCATTTATTTATGATTTTTCTTAACTATAAAACATACTCCGATAACATTCTACCTATCTTTCCAATATCCACCGCACCCTTGAATTCAAATCTCGCCGTAAAACTGTTGCTGAACATGATAAACAGTTCTGAATCAGGGAAAAGCTCCATAAATCCCGGTGTCTGTATAGAAAAATACTGAATTTTTGAATACGGCATCGTGGCATACGATTTTCTTTTTCCCGTAAGCCCCTGCACATCAATTGAGATAATTCTCTTGTTGGTAAATACCAACTGGTCACGGATAGTCTTGAACGCAAACTCTATCAGCTCCCCTGCTATCAGTAAGCCGTCAACCTCACTGCGAACCTCATCATTGCTTATCGGTTTCAAATTAAATACACTGTCCTGATTAAAATTTACTGCCATTTTCTTTCTCCCTTCGCTAAATAATAAGAAGTAAATTGATACAAGTATTATAACTCCGTAGCCATGCTTTGAAAAGCGGACTTTATATAATAT